>CALFBU010000023.1 GCA_937951455.1 uncultured Rhizobiaceae group bacterium | reverse complement strand
ATAGCTTATGAAACTCATATGACAAAGCAAGGTTTGTTTATGCAATATGATCAAGCAGGTAAGTGTATGTTGAATTTGGCTCTTATCTCTGCGTCTATAGCAGGATCGACAATGACATCTTTCGGCGCATCAAGAATTGCTCTTTTTCGCTCAATCGCTTTTGCAATCAGATTGGGTTTGCCGATTTCAGCCCATTCCTTCGGTGAGGTTCGGTCTGCAAGTTCTGGATAAATATACTCCGTCTGCATGATTGCGAGCGTCTGATCGTGCCCCAGATAGTGCCCTGGCCCACCCAGGCAGACTGACTTCATCGCATCAAGCGAGACACTGTCTTCGGAGACTTCAATACCCTTGATGCAACGCTGGACCTGCCCCAAAAGATCGTCACCCAAAATCAGGGACTCCAATGAGAAGCCTAGGAGCGAAGCATGCATGCCGACGCTTTCGTAAACCATGTTGAGACCACTCAAACCCACAGAAAGGTTTGAAATGGCCTGTTCCCAGCCAGCTTGCATATCCGGCATTTTTGCGTCCGCTATGCCTGCAGCAGCACCGCCTGGAAGATCATAGAAACGGTGCATCTGCGCACAACCTGCTGAGAGAAGCGCCTGTTCCCCAGAACCACCAGACATGGCACCTGTGCGAAGATCGGAAACAAAAGGCCAGGTGCCAAAAATGGCAGGATGCCCAGGTGACATGGCGTTTACATAAACCAGCCCCGCCAAACATTCAGCAACCGCCTGTACAATCGCAGTTGCCAATGGTGCGGGGGCTGTCGCTCCAGCCTGACCTGCAGAAAGCAATAGCACTGGCATGCCACCCCGCACACAGGCCTCCATGACTTGACAGGATTCCGTTGCAAACTTCATGGGCGGCACAACAAAGCAATTCGAATTGGATAAAAACGGACGTTCACGCCATTTATCTTCCCCGCCTGCAATCATATGTAGCATTTCAAAAGCGCCTGACATGTAAGCTGGGTCTGTAAAACTCGTTCCAACATGCTTGCGCGTTCCAGCGCATGACGCATAAATCGTGTTCATGTCCATTTCAAAATTGTCAGTGATATCTCGCGCAACCATTGTACGTTGGAAAAAGTGAACATTATCCAGTTTTTCAACGATGCGCGCTGAATCGTGCAAATCCTGCAAATAGGATTCGCGGTAATCATTATTTTCAATATCAACGATATGAACTGCAGCGCCTGCCGTGCCGTAGTGAACCTTACTGCCAGACAAGTTCAAATCATGTTTTGGGTCGCGCCCATGAAGGGTAATATCACGCGCCGCAACTGCAAGCATATCCTCAACCAAGGCACGCGGAAACCGAATACGTCCATCATCACCTAGAATAGCGCCAGCTTCGGTAAGTATTTTGACACCAGATTCAGGCGCTTCACATAGTCCGATTTGCTCAAGCGCATCAAGGGCTGCTTCATGAATACGCTTAACGGCAGCATCCGTTAAAGGTTTGTATTGCCCACCAACAAGACCTGCATGAACCGGCCTGAGCTCTTCAGCAAGTTTTGCAGAACGCAATGCAACGCGAGCGCTTCTACCTCCGGCACGACGGCCTCTTGTTGGTGCTTCTGACATTAATAATCCTCCCAAATCACTTTTATCAGTGTGTCCAGCCTATGCTAACTTCACAATTCATCAAAACGAAATATTTTGCCGCATTCGCGTTTTCTTGATTGTCTTTACGACCATCTTATTGCTAGGCTTCTGATATGGACAATAATAGCCCCTCAATGATTGACCCATTTGGCCGTATGGTCGAGTATTTACGCGTCTCTGTCACAGATCGTTGCGATTTCCGTTGTGTCTATTGCATGGCAGAGGACATGACTTTCCTGCCTAAGAAAGAACTTCTGACACTGGAAGAACTTGAACGCCTTTGCACCGTGTTTGTCGAAAAAGGTGTAAGAAAGCTGCGCCTTACAGGCGGTGAGCCACTCGTTCGCCGCGGCATTATGGAATTAATCCGCAATCTGGGCAAAATGCTGGACGGTGGTGGCCTGGATGAATTGACACTAACCACCAACGGTTCGCAACTTGCAAAGTACTCAAATGAACTTGTCGATGCAGGTGTTAAACGCATCAATGTTTCTATCGATACACTGGATGAAGCCAAGTTTGCAGAAATCACCCGTTGGGGACGACTGCCGCAAGTCATGAAAGGTCTTGAAGCTGCGAAAGCTGCCGGCCTTCAAATCAAGATCAACGCTGTTGCGCTTAAAGACGTGAACGAACACGAAATCGAAGGCATGATGCAATGGGCACATGGTGAAGGGTTTGATTTCACACTCATCGAAACCATGCCACTCGGTGAAATTGACGAAGACAGAACAGACCAATATCTGCCACTTTCTACAGTGCGCGAGCGCTTGGAGGCAAAATATTCGCTCATCGATATCCCTTACAAAACTGGTGGCCCTGCGCGTTATGTTAAAATCAAGGAAACAGACGGCCGTCTGGGCTTTATTACGCCAATGACACATAACTTCTGCGAAAGTTGCAACCGCGTTCGCCTAACCTGTACCGGCACGCTTTACATGTGCCTTGGCCAAGATGATGCCGCAGACCTGCGCGCACCGCTGCGTGGATCAAACGGAAATGAGCTGGTTTCTCAAGCCATCGATGAAGCGATCGCGCGCAAACCCAAGGGGCATGACTTCATCATCGGAAGAAATTCAGCGCCATCCGTCAGTCGTCACATGAGCACCACCGGCGGGTAACCGCATTTCAACAAGTAATATTCTGGAATTTTACGCATAACATACCTAATAGTATGTTTTTTGATAAGTTAGTACTTCTTAATTTTCAAAACAAATGAAGGGATTTCAAAAGATTTGAACTTTTCCACAAAACATACTACAAAGTATGTTATGAGAAAAGCATCACACCAAACTACCAAACGTTTTGATAAAAACAGCTGGCTTTTGCTCGGTTTGGAGCATTTAAGCAAGCAATCTACTGAACAGATTACAATCGAGATATTGTGCAAAAACGCAGATAAAACAAAAGGTTCTTTCTATTTTCATTTCAAGAACATCGATGTTTATCTGGAAAGCCTGGCCCAATACTGGTTTGAAGAATACACACAGAAAATCACACATAAACCAATCCAAAACATGCAACGTCTGGACTTACTAAACCAGCTTGCGGGAAGGCTCGATCTAAATTTGGAGGTTGGTATTCGAAATTTGGCTCTGAAAAACGAAACCGTTCAAAAAACTGTACGAAAAGCTGATCGATACCGCATCGAATGGCTATCTGCGCTCTATGTAGACACTGGCAAATATGAAGAGGCACAAGCCGAAGCCTTGGCCACCGTAGAAATAGCGGCATTTACAGGCTTTAAACTGATCTATCCGGACATAAAACCAGTTGAAGCGCGCAACTTATACGAGAGCTTCCTGAAGCTGACTAATCGCGTTTAACAAGCCAACCCTGATAATGCGCAATGCGTCCACCAAAGCGAAACTTCAGCAAGACATCAAATACAAACCGCCCTTTTTCATCCACTTCTTCATGAGAAATACTTTGAGGCATCAAAAAGATTGGGAACGGTATAACGCCAAACAAACGCCCGCGCACAACTGGATATAGCAATTTATCATCACGCAATTCCAACCCTAAACGAATACACAAAGGCCCAAATCGCTCTTGTACGAAGCCACCTTTATCAACAGATAAATGTGAGAAAAATGGCTGTCCATCAAATTCACGCAACCATTTTTCCTGCCCGTCATCACTGCTAATGGTCACCTTCACAGGGACTTCCCCCTTGCAAGTTGGAAATCCAACAAGTCTTGAGGCAATCCGCCCTAGTAACCCTGTAGGTCCCTTTACCGTTGCCCTTCCCTCATAAACATGCTGGCCAATGTGATTATGCAGTGCCTTGATGGGCTGTGGCAAAGCGTCAAACTGATCGCCCAGCGCTTGTTTAAAAATCGGTTGAGCTACTTTGCTATGCACTTGCGTTTTACCGCCAAATGTATCCAAGGCAGTGTCCAACTCTTCAAGCGTGATTTCTCCAAGGCACGCGCGTGCGCCAATCTCTACGCCACCCTCAAGAATTTTGTTAAGCATAATAGAAACAGGCAGAGTTGGTATATTGGGGCCATGTCCGTCATCCGCGATCAAATCCCATTCACGACGCTCATATGAGCCATCAGCGTTTTGTCCCAGCACACTGACTTTCATGCCGCCTTCATCACTGCCCAAAGTTTCAAACCAACTGGCAAGCCAACGCATCGATTTTGCCCAAGGCTCAAGTGACTTAACAAGACCAGTTGAGACCAACCAGCGCCCAAACACCAGTGCGTAATGAAAAAGCTTAAGCTCAAGTCCTGCTTTGAAAACAACAGTTTCTGCCTTGTAACGCTCTGTAAAAAAAGCGATATCAGGTGTATCCACAAAAGAAGCAAGCCTGCCCTCAATGTTGTTTTTGCCTGCAACGGATAAATCAAAACTCTCCGTTTCGCCCCATCCCAAGACCTGTTCTGGTTTGCCGTGACGTGTCAGTCGCAAGGGTTGCCCAATCTGGCTTAAAATAGAACGCATGACTGACAGGGTTCGTTTGGCACGATTTCCAGGAATGATAACCGTGGTAATCGAAACGATGCGCGAAAAATCTTGTGTTAATTGGTCAGCTACGCTGGAAGAGATGGCAGGCGTAGAACTGCTCCCCGAGAGCGCTACAACATCGTGTTGTTTTGCAAAAGCATCAAGCGAATTAAAGCCTTTTACAAAATCACTCGCGTC
>CALFBU010000022.1 GCA_937951455.1 uncultured Rhizobiaceae group bacterium | reverse complement strand
TACGTATTCTACTGGCTCAGCTTCAACCACAACAGCGTCTGCTGCTTGTGCACCTGATACAGCTACCATTGCGGCTGCTGAACCAAGAAGAAGTGATTTGATGTTCATAATAGATAATCCCTATAGGTTACAATTGCCCCTTGGAAGACAGGATCCACCCTGCCAGAGGTAAGTACTTCTATGTGGGAAAGTGTTAACAAGTCAATTTCATACCGCCAAAAACAGTGGGGTAGATGTTTGCTTTGTCGCGACTGTAGCAAATATGCAACAAAATACGCATGCAAGGGATGCATTTATTAACATTGAATTAAAAATACCGCTGTTTTACAAGAATCAAACAGCTAGTAATTCCGATTTTTTACTCATTTATCACAAAAGCCCGTCAATCTTGAGATTAACGGGCCCTTTTGTAACCTATAGAGATAGTCTACAGATAAATCTGGAGTTGGATTACGTTCCAGATAATATCTGCCCCGAATGAACGGGACAGATAATTTCAATTTAATTTAGACTTAGAAGTCGCGACGTACACTCAATGTGAAGCCGTCGAAGTCGTAATCATTGCCAGCGCCTAGGTTTGCGTTGATTGCGCCGACCGGGTTCTCAACTTCACCGAATACATATGTACCGCGTAGTGAGAACTGAGGTGCAGCAGCCGGGAACCAGTTAAGACCGATTGTACCAACACGTGCAGATTCTTCACCAGTGCCAGCAATCGTACCCAAGTCACTGCCTGTAGCGTCTGAGTATTGAGCTACAAACTCAAGCTCGTCAGTCAGGTTAGCCTGGAAGGAAACCTGCCAGATGCTTTCCGGATCATCAAGACCAAAGCCAAAGCCGTTTGTATGCACGTAGTTGGTGATGTAATCGCCATCGTAAGCGTATGAACCGTACAGGATACCGCCTGGTACGAATTCTGAAAGGTCAAGCGAAAGACTTGCCTTATATGCCCAGCCGCCCTGATCAAGAACGCCATTTGTTGCTGCAGCAATTGAGTCAATTGCAGTTGAATCATGTACCGCTGTGAAAGCTACTGAACCAAAGTCACCTGAGTAGTTAACACCAGCATAGAAGTTGCCACGTGTATCAGATGAAGCTTGTGGAAGAAGTACGCCACCACCAATTGCCAAAACTGCAGCAGCACCGCCACCAGCGCCGCCAACGCCGCCACCGAATGTTGAGCCAACAAAGCCAAGACCAGCGTAATCGATGCGTGGATCTTCAACACCAACAGTTACTGAGAAACCGTCTGCAGCAAATGTGTAGTCAAGAATAACGCCATCGTTAAAGCCGTAGTAGCCATCGTCCTGTGCTGCGCCAACTGTTGTACCAAGACCTGAAAGGTTTACGCCTGCGAAGCCATGGTTTGTTGACCAATAGTTAGCACCTGTGAAGCCTGCACGGAAACCAGCCAATGAAATAAGGGCTACGTCCATGTCAACGTCAGCATCTGTGTTTGAGTCACCACCTTCAAGGCGGTAAAGTGCACGTAGTGTACCCCAATCTGTTTCGCTGCGTACGTCAATGTTAAGACGGGCGCGGTTGCCCCAGAATGCGCGGTCTGTTTCTGTGCCGTCTTCAGCGTCTAGTGTAGTCTTTTCATATGAAGAACGTACGAAACCGCCGAAACGGATACATGTTTCAGTGCCTGGAATGAAGAAGAAGCCTGAACCGTATGCGTCACAAACGCGTACGTATTCTACTGGCTCTGCTTCAACCACAACAGCGTCTGCTGCTTGTGCGCCTGATACAGCAACCATTGCGGCAGCTGAACCAAGAAGAAGTGATTTAATGTTCATAATTTTTTCCTAAATTTTGGAATTTCAACAACTAGCCGTTTAAGCCAGTGGTAAAATTACTACATTATTTTTTCTGCTTAGGTCAATGAAAGTGAACCTTGAAAAGCGCTCACATAAATTTGATAGTAGTGATATAAAAATAATTGTGGTAAAAATACAACAAAAAATAACTTGCAATATATTTTCTTTAGTTACGTTCAAAGCTGTATTGGAATAATATTATATGCTAACCCAAGGTTAACTAAGCTATTTGAATTCTTGGGGGTAAAGTGTTTACTGGAAGTGACCTGAAAAAATTCAGAGAATCGCGAGAGTGGTCTCTAAGACACTTCTCGACTGTTGTGGGTGTAAGCGTTAAGACGCTTCAGGTAATTGAAAAAGAAAACAAGCCTGTGCCATTACAGCTTAGACTTGCCTTAGCCGCAATCAAGGCAGGTGTACATCCCATTGATTAATGTCATTACTTCTCAGTAATTTTTTTCAAGAAAAAGTGTGTTGAACTGACGTCTACGTGAATGATGGCTTCTTATCTTGGCAGCAGGAATATGATAATTGCATGACATGATATCTTGCAAAGAACAGTTAATGGCCGAGTCAACAAAAACCAGTGACCATGAATACGATCTTCAGTTGCTGATGGATAATAAAGGCTGGAATGTAGAAGAGGCAGCTGTCGCGTTAGGGGATACTTCACAACGTTTACGCAGAGTGTTGGCAGGCCAAGAGCCTTTAGGTCGTACCGCTACACTGGCTGCAATGGCAATGGAGCGCAATCTTGACCCTATTTCCAAATTGAGGTGACGGATTGTATCATGCCAGTTATTTCAGATTAATCTTGTTACGAATTTCTGTCGCTGAAATTGCCTCTGCAGTTTCATCAAGTTCTATGCGCTCAATTTTATATCCAACGTCGCGGCCGTAGAAGATGTTCGTTATGTTTGGTAGGGGAACGACTGAAAAGCGACCGGAGTATGCTTTCAATCCATATTCAATTCGGCTTTTGACATCAAAGAAGGAAAGGGGGTTTTTTTCATCCGTTCCGTGCGTATCTCTGACGGCAATACAGACTTGTCCCACTTTCAAAATGGCTTGCTCTATCAGTTGCCTGTGGCCTTCATGGAAAGGTTGATATCTTCCAACCATTAATGCTGTGGGCTTTTGCGGATCAAACGTTGGGCGTAGCAATTCAAGTGCTTTCTCCGCCCAATGTCGCGGGTCACCCCCAGCTGTGACCCGAAGATCAAAATGCTTAGGTTCAACAAACATCTTGTTGGTATCTTCAAAGCGTCCTTCAGATATTCTGTCCACCCATATGACAAAAGCATCACCAAAGGCTTTTCTGGTTTCCGGTGTGGGGCAGATGAAATTAGCAATGACATAGCTGCCTGTCTCTGCAACACGGTCGCACATCCAGCCCATGCGCCTTGCCTGTTCCAAACGATCTTCAAGAGAGAAGCCCAAATCCTTGTTGATGTTCTCTCGAACAGCATCTGCATTGAAAACGGCAGCATTCAATAGAGTTGAAAGTTCACCCGCAAGAGTGGTTTTGCCAGCACCGGGAAGACCCATAATGAGGATATTTTTTGTTCATTGCATCGGCCGTGTTTTACAAAAAGTAAAACCATTTAATTAAGTCACGTTATTTGTATGGTTATAAAACCAAGTTGTCCATGACAGCTGTTAAACCTTCACACGCTCAGATTTTGGATCATACATGGGCTTCATGCTGGCTTCTGCCTCGAAGCGTTCGCCGGCAATTTCAATCTCAAACTTTGATTCAAGCATTTCAGCAGCTTTTTCACCTTTTGATGGGATATAGCCCAAGCCAATCGCGCCACCAAGTGTGTGTCCATAGTTGGCCGAGGTAACATAAGAT
>CALFBU010000021.1 GCA_937951455.1 uncultured Rhizobiaceae group bacterium | reverse complement strand
GCTGAGGCAGATGCCTATTTGACGCAGCGCGGCTTCGTGCTTCGTGCGGTCACGGGATACGGTTTTCCAAATGCGCTCCGCATGACGATTGGCAGTGCGGAAGCGAATGAAGGTACGCTTGAACATTTAAAGGCTTTTATTGAAGCTGGAAACGCTCAATCATGAAACCCGTATTTAGAAGAATTGCAATTATAGGCCAGGGCCTGATTGGTTCTTCGATTACGCGTGCCATCTATTCCCGTGATATCGCTTCAGAAGTCGTCATTACGGATAAGTCCTCCGCTGTACGTAAACGCTTGCTTGAAATTGGTCTGGGTCATGCCAAGGTGGTTCATTCAAGCGTGGAAGCAGTAGAAGATGCTGATCTTGTGATTGGATGTGTCCCCGTTGCAAGTTATAGCGATTTGGTCGCTGAAATTGCACCGCACCTTAAACAGGGTGCTGTGCTTTCTGATGTTGGGTCGGTCAAGGCCAATGTGGTTGAACGAAGCTTGCCGTTTATTCCGGACGGGGTCGATTTTGTGCCGGCGCATCCTCTTGCAGGAACCGAGTTTTCGGGGCCAGATGCTGGTAAAGCGAAACTCTTCATCGATAAATGGTGCATTCTGACACCCGTACAATCCGCCTCATCCGAAGCGGTTCAAAGAGTAAGCGATTTTTGGCAGTCACTAGGCTCTCGTGTAGAAGTCATGACTCCTGAAAAACACGACCATGCATTAGCGATTACAAGCCATTTGCCACATCTGTCCGCCTTTTCGATTTTTCATACAGCGCTCCACCGGGAGGAAATCGATCAGTCGCCTGTGATGCAGTTTTCAGCGGGTGCATTTCGAGATTTTACGCGTATAGCTGCGTCCAATCCACAGATGTGGCGTGATATTTTCCTGATGAACAAGGAGCCGCTTTTAGGTGCGCTTGATCAATTTGTGTCTGACATGCAAAAACTGTCTGATGCGATCAAAGCGGATGATGGTGATGCTTTGGTTGAATTTATTTCCAAAAGTCGGGTCACGCGGAAAAACAATATTGAAGACGAGGACAAAGCGAAGATCAAAAAGATGATGAATTCAAACGTGCGAAATGAAATCATCAAGCCTTATTCTTCTGATTGAGTTGTCTTTAAAATAAAGGTGGCAGTTTTCCAAGCGGTATAATGCCAATGCTCATGCTGCCATTTCTCACTGTGACCGGAATGGTGATTTCTTCCTTGCCGGTTGTCTTCGATAAAAGTGCAATTGCCCTTGAAGCATCATCGAATTTCTGCTTTTCCAGCGGAAAGCTTTTGCTCAAGGCATTGAGCAATTGAGGAAGATCGCGAACGGTGACATCGAACTTGCCTGTTAGCAAACCGTTGCTGCCTAGTTCAGCAGGGCCTTTCACAGCCAACATGCCGCCTTCATTGGGGGTGTATTGAAAACGCTCTATGGTGCCTTTTAACCCCTTGCTTTTTGCAACACGCAGAAGGCTAGTTCTGCTCATCACGTCTTTATAGATACCTTCCAGAAGAAAGGTGCTGTTTAAGTTGAAGCTTGGCCAAAGTTGATTTTCTGATTTTGCTTCAATCAAGTTTACAGCCAGATTGATGTTATCTTCACCGATTTGACGTCCATGCAATTGCAGGTCCTTGATTTGCATGGTGTGTTCGGTGCGGTTTGTCGGAACAAGGTTTATCTCTTTGCCATGAACGGAAAGGTTTTCTGCACCGGAAAGACCGACCTTCAAACTGGACCGCATGGAACTCCAGTCAGTTTTAAAGGCTTCGTCGTTTGGAAGTCTAAGGTTTGCTGGCGATGAAAGCTCAACGATTGCCTTGTTGGGCTGGTAGACTTGTGCAGCGGACCTGAGCTTGCCAGCTTCAAAGACCAGCCCGGTTGCATCATCTGCATATCTGACTTCATCACAGTTCAGACTGATGCGAAAAGGGTATCCGTCAATCTGTTGATTGCTGCAGTTAACATCGCGCCCCTTGTCGGCCAGTTTGACTTTGGTGTCAGCGATAACCGTCTCAACTTTGCCCACAACGTAATACCAGCCCGCACTCCATGCTGCTGAAAGTAGAATTAAAACGCTTAAGAGAAAGATACCTTTTTTCACGGGCTATGCCTTTTCTAAAATTCGATATATTGAAGTGTTCAACTAAATTGTAATTATGGCTGTTATGAGTGATTTTTGGGTGTTTGGCTACGGTTCTTTAATCTGGAATCCCGGCTTTGAAGTGATAACAAAAGAACGCGCCCAGCTTTTTGGGTTACATCGTTCTTTCTGTGTTTATTCATGGGTACACCGTGGCACGCAAGAAAACCCCGGTCTTGTGCTTGGCCTTGACAAAGGCGGATCTTGTCAGGGCATGGCGATGCTGGCTCCGGGCAGCAAACGCGATGAGATTATCGACTACCTTCGTGCACGCGAACTTGTAACAAATGTCTATTTGGAATGTTGGCGCAAGGTTCGATTGCAAAGTGGTGAACACGTTTCGGCATTGGTATATCGTGCTGATCAAAACCATCCGCAATATGCTTCGGGTCTTTGTCTCGATACGCAAACAGATATTGTTCGCAAGTCAAAAGGCAAGTCAGGGCACAATGTGGATTATGTGAAAAGCACCGTTTCTGCCATGAAAGAAAACGGTATCAGGGATTATTCGCTTGAATATATCGATGCCAAATTAAGAGATTAGCGCAATAATTTCTGGCCGGTAAACTCCGGATCATTGGCAGCTTCTTTTATCAACTCGCTGGTTTTATCCTCGATTGTTTTTTCAAGTTTTGCAGTGAAGTCCTTGCCTTCCAGCCCCGGTTCGATAACGGGCATGAATTCCAGAACGCAAGTACCCTTGTAAAGCATCCAGCCACGGCGCGGCCAGAACAGGCCTGAGTTCAGCGCTGCGGGCAAGACGCGCGCATTTACATTGGTATACATATGCGTGATGCCATACTTGTAGCTGGGTTCATCAAACGCAAATTTACGGGTGCCTTCCGGATAAATGACGATCTGGCGCCCATCCTCATATTGCTGTTTGGCGGTGTGTGCCATGTCTTTTAATGCTTCGCTTTTCTTGCCGCGATTGACCGAGATAACTTTCATCTTCCATGCAAACCAACCAAAAATTGGTACGTACATTAATTCGCGTTTTAAAATGTAGCTAGGGTCAGAAAGAAAAGGCACGATGGTGTAGGTTTCCCAAGAAGACTGGTGTTTGCAGGCCAGAATAAAGCCGCCTTCTTTTGGGATGTGTTCTGTTCCTCTGAAATCATATCTTGTGCCAACAATAAGGTGCTGCATCCAAAGTGAGATCCAGGCCCAAAGTTTTACGACCTTCCAGCCATCTTCGCGGGGCATGAAAAAATAAACGGGTAGCCAAAATACCAGTTGGAAAGCTGTCGAGATCAAAAACAGAATGTTGAATAAAACAGACCTGAAGAGCATCAAAGCAAATTTCCCCAATTAACGCGTACTCATGTTTCGCGCGTTGAGAAGATTGCGTCAACTGTTGGTGCGCAAATCCAGCGAAGTCCACATGTATTTTGCGACCGGGTCAAGGTGCGCACGGGTGACAAGAAACTTGGCATATTCAACAATGACCTTGGGGTTAATCATGATCGAAAGCGCTGATTTGCCTTGCATGTCTTTGGAAATGATTTTTGCCGGAATAAGCTCTATACCGCGCATGGTGCGTTGCAAGTGATCCAGACTGCGTGGCATGTGATAGCTGCTGGTGACGATGATTACCTTTTTAAACCCATGCTTTTTTGCCCAATCGGCGGTGTGGACTGCATTGCCTTGTGTATCCAGCGCCATGCGGTCAAGATCGATGCAGCAAAATGCATTGGTTGTTGTAGGGGCATAAGTTTTTAAAATCGTATCGTCTGACACCGAGTTCGAAACGCCGGAGATTAACAAGCGTTTTCCATTTTTGGCTTTCAAAAGTTCTACCGCAGAATGAATTCTGTCTTCTTCGCCAGTCAGGACAACGATCGCATCTGCCATGGGTAGCGTGTTCAAACTCGCCTCTTTGGAGGCATGGGCTGCGAATTGATAAAGGCCGGCGCTGAAAAGCGAAATGCAGAAAACCGCAACACAAGCTACTAGCAGTTTCGTGGCCTGTTTTATGTTGCGCAGTTTAAATTGACGTACTTTTGCAATTTTCATTCTGGGATTAAATCAAATCTTTTTGTCTGCATAAGGGCATGATTTGGATTGATTTCGCCACAATCTGTCAGTTTTTGCGGTAGTTTTGCAGATTATTGACCTGCCTTCTGACCGTAAAACTAGAGGTGAGGGCTGTTAAAAATGCAACCACTATCAGCACAACGATCATCCAGAAGTAGCCACTCCAGCTCAGTGCGAATGTTCCAAACAATGCGCTTATCTGATCGCCTTCCGGTGTTGCTAGCGAGCTTGACGACCACAGTCCGAGAACAATGAACAAGATAATTGCGCCCACCGCCCCACAAGTAGCGCCTTTTAAACCCATGATCAGGAAGTGATTTTGAAATTCCCTTGAAATAAATCTGCTGTCCGCACCCACAAAATGCAGGACGTCCACAACATCCTTGTTGCCAGCCATGGCGCCTCTTGTTGCAAAAATTACGGTTGTTATGGTTGCTGCCATCATGAGCAGGAATACTGATGTGCCGATCGCTACCATGGTCAATGCCATGGTGGTGAGCCTGTCGACCCATGTTCTGTGATCATCTAGTGTGCTGCCTGGAACTTTTTCTTCAAGTTGTTTGCGCATTTCTTCAAAGTCAGGTCTTTTGCCGTCGTTTAAGGTAACGGTTAGAAGTCTTGGAACGGGTAATTCATCCAGTTGCAAACCCGCTCCCAGCCAAGGCTCAAGCAGTCTTGCGGTTTCCTTGTCGTTGAGAGCAGTGACTTTTGATACGCCATCAAAGGCAAGTGCAATTTGACTTGCGTCCCTGATCGCCTGCTCCATTTCCAGATCATCGAAAGGGCGAATTTGGATTGTGACTTCCCGAGAAATATCATTTTGCCATTTGGCGGCACTGTCTTTCACCATGGACACGGCACCCAGTGTCAAACAAGCCAGAAATGTCATAATCGCGATGACAAAAACAAGAGCGGTTCCCGCGACTGTTTCGCGTGGTACAATACTCTGCCCGCTGCGCAAGGGTTTTGGCTGGCGCTTGGGTATAACGCGTTCAGTTTGTTCTTTGGTGTGCTTTTTCTTGAGCGGTGGCTTGTCTTTATCAGTCATAGATTTGCAGCCTCCCCGAATTCAGGACAAGGCGTCTGGCATCATATTGGTCCATCAAACTCAGATCGTGCGTTGCAATGACGACGGATGTACCTGAGCGATGTAATTCTATGAACAGTCGCAAAATGCGCCTTGCCAAGGGCGGGTCTACATTACCGGTTGGTTCGTCTGCTAGTAACACATCGGGTTGATCAATTAACGCGCGGGCAATGGCTGCACGCTGTTTTTCACCACCAGACAATACCGGCGGATGCACATGCATGCGGTCGCCAAGGCCAACCCAGTCGAGAAGATCGCGAACATCCTGGCGATAATCCTGTTCCATCTTTCCTCGAACCTGCAAGGGCAGGGCTACGTTTTCATAGGTGGTCAGATGGTCGAGCAGGCGAAAATCCTGAAAGACCACACCAATTTTTCGACGTATAATCGGCATTTGTTCAGGTTTAATGGAAGCGGCTTCCTTGCCAAATACTTTCACAAGGCCTCGCGTTGGAGACAGAGATAAAAGCATCAGTCTTAGCAGACTTGTTTTGCCCGCACCGGAAGGCCCGGTTAAAAATTGAAATGAGTTTGGCGCAACCTGAAAAGACAAGTCGCTTAATACTTCACGGCCAATGCCATATCGCAGACCTACATTTTCAAAACTTATCAAGACCGTGATACTCGCTTTGCGGATAAAATTTTATTGCCTGTTTATGGTTAATGCAGAATTAACAAGTTTGGCTTATCAGATTCATCGAATAGTTCAAAATATTGTTTAATTCATGAGCGAGCGCCAAACGAATGGCTGACAAGGAAATCAAGATTGCGTGTCCAGCGTGCGAGTATGAAAGAAATTCGCATGGCCACCCCGTAGAGCGCGATGGGCAAATGCATTGCCTTGATTGTGGTTCGTCTTGGCGCGTTTTTGGTACGCTGATTAACAATTCATCGGAAAAGACTGCAAATGCACCTGCCAAGACCCGTATCAGGGAGCTTTCTGAAAAAATATCATTTCAAACACACGAGCCAGATGAGCCCATTTCAAACTTCAGCGCTGGTATCAAGTCACATATCCCCAATTATAAGCCAGGTCTTGGAACATTAATGTCATGCTTTGGTGCGGCTCTTCTGTTTTTGGGGCTTTATTTGGGATTGATGTTTCTTGAAACCGATAAGGTCAACACACCCAAGGATGAGCTTTATATCGCGGAAGTTGAAATTGAGGAGCAGGTTCGCCAAAACGGGGATAAGGTTTTTACGGTCAAGGGGCTTGTCGCCAATCCAACGCAATTGTCGAAACCCATTCCACCGATTGCGATTATCCTGCGAAAGCAGAACGGCAGTGAAATTACGCGCTGGCATTATAATTCATCACTCGCAGCTTTAAGCGCTGGCGGCAAATCCCGCTTTGCCTCATCCATACAATATGATACGCCAATCGTGGCCTATGCAGAGGCCGTGTTTAAATAAGAGCCGTTTATCATCATGCCAATCGTAAGAGACAAAAAAATTGAAGTGCTTTTCAGCGCGGAAGATATTGCGAGACGCAATCATGAATTGGCTGAAGAGATTGTTCTCAGCGATTTAAAAAATCCGCTTGTCATTTCAATTCTAAAAGGTTCTTTCGTTTTTGCTGCCGATCTGATTAGAGCGCTTCATCATGCAGGTCTTTCGCCAGAAGTAGAATTTATTTCCATCACCAGCTATGGCGGCGGTACGAAAGCAGGAAAGCCCAAGGTCTTGCGCGATGTGGAAAGCGATGTGTCTAGGCGCGATGTGATTATCATCGATGATATTCTCGAGTCTGGTGGCACGTTGAAATTCACACGCGAATTGATGCTGGAGCGGGGTGCAAACCGTGTTTCGCTGATTGCATTGCTCGACAAATCAGAACGCCGCGCGCATGAAGTAGAAGCGGATTTTGTGGGTTTTGAATGCCCGGATAAATTCGTCGTTGGCTACGGCATGGACGTCGGCCATGCGTTTCGGGAACTGCCCTTTGTAGGTGTTGTGACGGGCGATGCTTAAACTCAGCTACTCACTTTTCAAAAGACGTTCCAGGTAATCTTTTTCAATCAGCGGATTGTCGGGGATAGCAAGTCTGTCTCGGATGGCTTCGAGGATGCGTCTTGCGCGTTGGGCGTCGATTTCGCCCGGGACTTGCACATCTGAATCTGCTGTCAGGCCTTCGCCTTCTTCACGTCCAAGTGGGTCTGATCCGCGGCTTTGCGAAGTTGATTGACCTTGGCCATTTTGCTGGGATTGCTGCTCACCACCTTGTTGGCGGTCGCCTGCCATTTGCTGCATCATGTTTTGTGCGCCCTTGCGAAGCGCTTCAAGTGCCTGGCCTTGATCGGTGCCCGCGCCGGCTGGGTTGCCTTCTCCAAGGTTTTCGCCTGCCTGACCCATTTCGTTTTGAGCTTCTGCCAGTTCTTGTGATTGTCCAAGACCCAGTTCTTCAAGCTTTTGGCCAAGCTCGCCCAATTGTTGCTCAAGGGCTTGTTGTTGTTCGCGCAAGGCTTGCAGGGCTTGTTCAAACTCTTCCTGCGTCATCTGGCCGTTTTGACCCTGCTGGCTTTGTTGGCCTTGCTGTTGGCCGGGTTGATTGCCCGGTTGTTGTTGCCCCTGACGCTGTTGGCCTTGCTGTTGTTGGTCGCTTTGTTGTTGACCTTGCTGCTGGTTTTGTTGCTGCTCACCAGAGTTCGGGCGCAAGCCTTGCTCCTGCTGGCGCTGCATACGGAAAGATTCTTCCATCAGGCGTTGTTGCTGTTGCATCAATTCGCTTAGCTTGTCGAGATTTTGGTTGAGCTCATTGCCTTCAGCCTGACGTTGTTGCTGGTGCTGACCTGCGCGAAGATTATCCATCATGCGTTGTAATTCGCTCAGCATTTGGCGCGCGGCATCTTGCGAACCTGATTTCGCCAAATCTTCGATTTGATCCATCATGCGTTCAAGATCGTTTTGGCTTAATTGCTGGGCATTGTTTTGTTCAAACGGATTTTGCGCTTGCGGGTTTTGTCTTGCCTGTTCCGCCAAGGCCTGCATCATTTCATTCATGGCCTGACGCAGTTCATTCATCAGGCGTTCGATTTCCTCTTGTGATGCGCCATTTTCCAGAGCCTCGCTGAGTTTTTCCTGCGCTTCTCGTAACGCGCGCTCGGCATCGCTCAAATCGCCAAATTCAACGGCAAGCGCAATCTCCCAAAGTAGATCTAGTGATGAGCGTAAATCGTCATCGTTTCTAGCATCAACTATACGGCGGTAAGCAACGCGCATGGCGATGGTTGCATTGGCGTTGTCAATGTATTCCGGTGGTGCGGTAGAAACGGCATCGAGCAGGTTTGCAACGTAACGCTGCTTGTTTGCATCAAGGGCGAGTATCCTGCGTTGCTCAACAATTGCCAGCGCCAGTGGTTTTGAAAAACGTCTGCCAGGCAGTGTTATTTCTCTTGTTTCCGTGACGCCTGTTTGTTCTGCATCATCCGTTGCTTCCAACTGAATGGACACTCTGCTGCCAGCCCAAGGGTGTTGCGTCAAATCACGGTTTGCCTTTGCGGTTCCCTTGGTTGCGCGGAAGCGGGGCAATGGAAGATCAACCTCGGGTGCGTCAATCAGCGGACGTGCGTTTGGATCTGCCTCTTCAAGTGACTTGATGATGGCACGTGCGCTGACAACGCCGTAATCGTCTTCTACATTATATCCCAACTCCAGTGAGCCGGAGAGCGCGGATTTGGGCTGTTCAAAGAATGAAATAGTTGGTGATTTGTCCTCAATAAGCGCAATGCCCCATTGTGCCAGTTCATCACCGCGATGGGTCAAGCGCAGGACGCTATCTTCTTCCAAGGAAAATTTATATTCAATTTCGCCCTGGTCTGGTGCTGATTCATTGGGTTGAATGAGCGTTGCATCTTCTTGCCCACCATTTAGGAGGCTGACATCGCTATTGCCGATGATGCGAAGAAAGAACTCGCTTCCAGTTGGTACTGTCAGACTTTCGAGGGTTGGTTCATTTTCACTCAATGATAAATAAATCGGCGGTTTGCGCGTATAGGCTGGCGGGTTTATCCATGCATCCATGCGGGTGAGCAGTTCTGCCGTACTTTCCTGTTTCAAATAGCTGTCGGATAATTTCCCACCCAAGGATGAAAAAGAGAAAAAGAATGCAGCAAAAGCTAGAACGGGCAGGATAGCTCGTACGGCAAAGGGGTCAAATCGATTTGCCTTTGGTGAAGGCGCGCCAGAGGTCATGTTGCTGAGTTGCCCTGACATGCGTTCCTTGTGTTTGCGCCAGAGAATTTCTGAAAATCCATCTTGTTCGCCCATGGCGATTTCATCAGATTGTGCCGTGATAGGGCGGTGCTCAAGTTCGGATTTTACTTCTATCCGGCGGGTAATTTCTTCGCTTTGCGGAAAGGTAAACAAGCGCAATGGCCATAAGCTTGCAATCAACGCCAAGGCAAAAACGCCGCGCACAATCCAAAGCAATGATTGCGAAGCATCTGTATCAAGCAAGCGCCAACCGCCGAACCATGAAAATATCACATAGGCACACATGACCATGAAAGTTGGCACAAGCAAAGGCCAGAGTTTTTCCCAAGCCAGAACAAGCCACGTGCTTGAGCGGATGGCTGAAAAATTTTCAGTCTTGGGTGTCGGTTTTGTGAGTGGCTTTCTCAGTATCTTGGCCTTGAAAATTTGCGCTTACCTATAATCTAGCACAGATCACGACATTTTCGAGGCCATTTTGCTACCGATTGCGAATTTGTGATTAGCAAGCTGTTAAAGCCAGTTTGGCAGTGAATCCATTGCGATTAATTTCTCAACGCTTTGGCGTGGACGAATAACATGGAATTCAGTGCCATTGACCAAAACTTCGGGCACAAGAGCGCGCGTGTTATATGTTCCTGCCTGCACCGCGCCATATGCTCCCGCTGAACCCACAGCAAATAGATCGCCTGCTTTCAAGGCCGGCAGATTTCGGTCTTTTGCGATGAAATCGCCTGTTTCGCAAACCGGCCCAACCAAATCACCCTTGATAGGCGGCTCAGATAAAATGGCTTCTTCTACAGGTCTTATCTCATGCCAAGCGTCATAAAGGGTTGGGCGAATGAGATCGTTCATGGCCGTGTCCGCGATGATGAAGGTTTTTTCACCTGAAGGTTTAATGTAAATAACTTCGCCGACAAGAATGCCCGCATTGCCAGCGATCATGCGCCCTGGTTCAAAAGCAACTTCGCAGTCCAGTTCCTTGACGTGCTTTTTGACAATCTGCGCATAGGCTTCCGGCTCTGGCGGAGGTGAATTATCGTTTTTATAGGGAATGCCAAGTCCGCCGCCCACATCAACATGGTCGATATCGTGACCTTGAGCGCGCAGTTCACCAATTAACTCGCGTAGGCGTGCAAAGGCTTTGTCAAATGGCTCAAGTTTTTCAATCTGGCTGCCAATGTGCATGTCGATGCCACTGACTTTTAACCCTGGCAGAGAAGCTGCAAGTGCGTAAACTTTCGTTGCATCTTCGCGCGGGATACCAAATTTATCACCCGCTTTGCCGGTCGATATTTTTGCGTGTGTTTCCGCGTCCACGTCCGGGTTTATGCGCAGAGATACAGGTGCAATCTTGCCCATCTCTGTTGCCACGGCTGAAAGCTGGCGCAGTTCCGGAACCGATTCCACGTTGAAACAGAATATACCCGCTTCCAGCGCAGCCATCATTTCAGCTTTGGTTTTGCCAACGCCCGAGAACATGATTTTGTCAGCTGGCATGCCGGCGGCAAGCGCACGGTTTAATTCGCCAGCTGAAACCACATCGGCACCGCAACCCAATTTTGCAAGGGTCGTTAAAACTGCCTGATTGGAATTGGCTTTCATCGCATAACAGATTTTTGCATCAATATCTGAAAAGGCGTCAGCAAATACCGTGTAGTGACGGGTCAGGGTTGCTGTTGAATAGCAATAAAAAGGTGTGCCAACCGCTTTGGCGATTTCCGGAATTGAAACGTTTTCTGCATGTAAAATGCCATCGATGTAATGGAAGTGGTTCATGGGAGTGCCTGTAATTTTAGAAAAGTCGAAGAGAAAAAGGTTTAGAGAAGTCCGTCGAGAATGAACGGTTTATCCTCTTTTT
>CALFBU010000020.1 GCA_937951455.1 uncultured Rhizobiaceae group bacterium | reverse complement strand
TTTTATCGAAATCTTGCATTTTCAACAGTTACGATGCTGCCGGTTAATCACCAGCTTCTTGACGTTCCATCCCAATCAATGAATTTGCCAGTATCGTCAATGGATAGCGATTGTATTACCGCAAGAATGCCTGCTGCACTTTCTGCTGGCGTAATATCAGCCGCCGCACCGCCCATATCCGATTGAACCCACCCTGGATGCATAGCAATGCAGGTGACACCTTCTTCTTTTAGATCCGTCGCCAAACCTTGCGTTATCTTGTTAAGAGCAGCCTTGCTTGCACGATAGGCAATACGATCAGAAGCTGAAAACTCCATGCGCCCCATCTTGGATGAAATATTTACCAAACGCGGATTATTGCCCTGCTTGAGAAGCGGCAAAAAGACTTGTGTAACCTTAAGGGGTGCCAGAGTGTTGATTGCAAGGGTTTTGGCAAATCCGTCAAAATCCATATCCAGCGTTGCTTGCGGCATGTCTCCAATAACACCAGCATTATTCACCAGCACATCTATCGGCGAATGAAACGCGTTGGCTACTTTCTCAAGTGCCTTGTGGTCGGTCACATCAAAATTCAGCACCGCCATTTGCGGCAGCTTTTGAGCCAACTCACGTTGTGCTTCAACGCTACGAACAGACCCGATGACCTTCCAGCCCTTGTCGAGCGACTGCCTGGCAAGTTCATAACCAATCCCGCGCCCTGCGCCTGTGATTAAAATAGTGGTCATGCGCTGTTTCCTTTTTTGTCTAGACCGTATCAGCTAGCACCAATATAGCGTCCTGGCTTATGATTCACACCCAGTATCATATTGAAAATAACAGCACCCACTACAGACCAAAGCATTTGATTCGGGGATACGACCCATATTGCAGAAACCAGTACAACGGCATCCATCGCCAATTGAACATAGCCTGCACGCAACCCTTTTTGTGTCTGTAGCCAGTTAACAAATATATTAAATCCACCAAGACCAGCGCCATGACGAAACAGCGCCAAAAGCCCAAGACCAATCATGGTTCCACCACAAATACTTGCCAAACCTTGATGCAAATACCCTATCTCAACATAGGAAGGAAAAATAGGCACGATGATGGAAAGTCCCATTACCGCGCAAAATGTTTTTATCATGTAAGCCCAACCCAGTTTGCCAATCCCGAAAAAATAGAACGGAAGATTGATGACAAAAAAGAGGATGCCAAATTGCCATCCGGTAAAATAGCTGGTGACTAATGAGACCCCGGCAACGCCGCCAAGAACAAGTCCGCTTTTTTGAAACATAAAAACCCCGAAGGAAACCAGCAAAACGCCAACCGAAATGGCAAACACATCTTCAGCCAGCGAATGCTTGCTGATGCGGGCCATTGTGTTGGGGTGATGACCATCGGATGTTTTGGATACTGTCATAAAGGTTCGGAGTATTTCTTTCAGCAGGCAGGATTAACATGCTTAGAAGTATAACAGTTTTCGTATAAATCAACTTGTATAAAACGCTTTGCTTTAGGTCTAAGCAGGGCTTTCCAGCGATCTACGGAGCTTTACAGCGTTCAGGCTCTCATCAAGTGTTACATCATCATAAGTCAGCACACTGTCAGCTTTTACGTCTCGCAGCATTTTGAGCCCGCCTGTTAAACCAAGCGGCAACATCTTTTGTGGGAGCGAGATTGCACTTGGTCGCAATTGTCCGGCAACGGTGTATCCACCCTCCCCATCCAGAAATTCACCCGCTTTCAAATCACGCTTGGCTACAGCAACGACATCACCGATAAAGTCTTTTGCAACGCCAGTCGCCTCGCCTCTAAGAGCTACATTTGCGACTGACATGCCAAGCTCAAGTCCAATCAAGTGCCAGCGCTTGTACTGACACATGTAACGACCAGTATCATCAGTCGTCACTTTATATTCGGCAAAGCATTTTCGCTGATATTCAGTCTCCGCCTCAACCACCACGAAGACGCCCATTCTAATGTTATAATCGAACTCGGAACTGTCATCTTTCAAGCCATTGATAACCTCAACCATGCCTGACTTTTCAAGCACGCCACCGTCACTCACAGGCCGCATCAGTTTCGGAATATCATCAATAGAACCAAGCGGATAGGCCAATCCATTGGTGGGCACTGAAAGCCCGCAAGCATTGGCAATTGCCGCACTTTCAATCGCCGGTTTTGTGCCATCCAAAAAGGAATTAAACATCTTCGGATTCAGCCTGCCAGCCTCTACCTGTTCCAGCGTTAGCCCCCAATGGTTCCAAACCGTATCAGGTGTTGAAAACCTGAAATCAGGATGCCACTTGTGCCCACGCCCAGCTGCAGCAACATTGAACCCGCATGTCCGCGCCCAGTCTACCAACTCACACGTCATGGCTGGTTGATCGCCGTAAGCCATCGAATAAATCACACCCGCCTTTTCAGCTTCACGCGCAACCGCTAGGCCTGCAAAACTGTCCAGTTCAACCGTCGCGCTGATTACATGCTTGCCATGCTTGAACGCCATCAAAATATGATCAGCCGCGACAATGGGATTACCCGTCGCCTCAACGATGATTTCAATCTGCGGACAAGCAACCAGCGCTTCAACACTGCTCCCCACAAAGGTAGAACCATGCTTAACCGCATCCTCAACAGAAACCGCCGAATACTTTTCTTCCAGCCAATGCGAATTGGCCAAATTTGACTTCGCCTGTGCAACATTCAAATCCGCAATCCCGACCACATGAACACCGGGAATAATCGCCGCCTGAGACAAAAACATAGATCCAAACTTTCCCGCTCCGATGACACCAACGCGGATGGGATTGTTGGAAGACTGGCGGGATTGGAGTTGGGCGTAGAGGGACATACAAAAAGACTTTCCAAATATCACATCTGGAAAGTCTAATTCATTTTAAACTTATTCTGCAAACAGAAAGATAACTATCTAGTCAGCGGCTTATACGTTACCCGCTTCGGATTAACCGCATCTGCGCCTAGGCGTCTGATTTTGTCTTGCTCGTATTCCTCGTAGTTGCCTTCGAACCACTCGACGTGTGAATTGCCTTCGAACGCCAGAATGTGTGTTGCCAATCTATCGAGGAACATGCGGTCGTGCGAGATGACCACGGCGCAGCCTGCGAAGCTTTCAAGTGCGTCTTCTAAAGCAGCGAGCGTTTCCGTATCCAGGTCGTTTGTCGGCTCATCGAGCAGGATGACGTTGCTGCCGGATTTCAACATTTTGGCGAGGTGCACGCGGTTTCTTTGACCACCAGAAAGCGTTCCCACCTTCTGCTGTTGGTCACCGCCCTTGAAGTTGAACGTCGAACAGTAAGCGCGTGAGTTCATTTCGTGTTTGCCAAGTGTAATGATGTCATTGCCTTCGGAAATTTCTTCCCAAACAGTTTTGTCAGCACCCAGCGCATCACGGCTTTGGTCGACGTAGCCAAGATCAACTGTCTCACCAATTGTGATTGAGCCACTATCTGGTTGCTCTTGCCCTGTAATCATGCGGAAAAGCGTTGTCTTACCCGCGCCGTTTGGCCCGATAACACCCACAATACCCCCTGGAGGAAGCTTGAAGCTGAGATCATCAATCAGAAGCTTGTCGTCATAGGACTTTGAAACGCCTTCTGCTTCAATCACAACGCCACCCAAGCGCTCACCCACCGGAATGATAATCTGCGCATTTTGCGGTGTGCGATCGTTGGATGCTTTCACCAACTCATCATAAGCCTTGATACGCGCTTTTGATTTTGCCTGACGTGCCTTCGGGCTGGAGGCAATCCAGCCGGCTTCTGCGGCAATCGCTTTTTGGCGAGAGGCTTCTTCGCGCCCTTCTTGTTTCAAGCGTTTTGCTTTTGCTTCAAGATAGGCTGTGTAATTGCCCTCATAAGGAATACCGCGCCCACGGTCGAGCTCCAAAATCCAGCCGGTCACATTATCCAGGAAGTAGCGATCGTGCGTGATCATCAGCACGGAGCCTTTATATTCGCGCAAGTGCTTTTCCAGCCAGCCGATGGTTTCCGCATCCAGGTGGTTGGTCGGTTCGTCGAGCAGAAGAAGGTCAGGCTCAGACAAGAGCAACTGACAAAGCGCAACACGCCGTTTTTCACCACCGGACAAATCCGTCACGGGCGAGTCACTTGGCGGGCAGCGCAGTGCTTCCATCGCCATTTCAACTTGTGAATCCAAATCCCAAAGGTTCTGCGCATCAATCTGGTCTTGAAGAGCCGCCCCTTCGTCCGCCGTTTCTTCCGAATAATTCATCATCAATTCGTTGTAGCGATCGAGAATTGCTTTCTTTTCAGCAACCCCTTCCATGACGTTTTCAACAACCGTCTTGCTTTCATCAAGCTGCGGTTCCTGTGGTAGGTACCCACATGTTGCACCATCAGCAAGCCAGGCTTCACCCGTGTGCTCGTTATCAAGCCCGGCCATAATGCGCAGCACGGTAGATTTACCCGCTCCGTTGGGGCCAAGGATGCCGATTTTGGCGTCCGGGTAAAAAGACAGATGAACATCTTCCAGCACTTTTTTCGTACCATAAGTCTTCGAAAGTCCTGCCATGTGATAAATAAACTGGCGCGCCATAAATGCTTCTCCGTGCAACAGAAATTGTGATTAAGTTTGTTATCGATGGATTTACGCTTTGAAGCGCATAAATTCAAGCGTAGTGTTTGCAACAGTTCAATTTTCAAGGTTTTAATTCAGATGCGCGTCATAATTTATATGTTTCTAGGAGTTATCTTTATAAGCCTAGGCGCTTATAACCTTTACGGTGGGTATGAATTGGAAAATGCATATGCCGCCGCTTTTGGTTTTGCTGCCATAATAATAGGTGCTATGATGGCGATGTACGCAGTCAGCCAACGCAGGAAAAATCCAAAAGACATGAGCAACAAAAACCCCATCAATTCATTCAAGAATGACCCAGTCGAACGTGAACCAGACGGCGCAATTGAAATTCATGCAATCATACAAGCCATGGGCGTTGTAGCTGTCGCGGACAAACGCGTGCGCGATGAAGAGGTTAAAACCATCGCGGGCATCTATGAAGAAATGCTGGGCATGAAAATTCGCGATGAGGAAGTGCGAGAAATTCTTTCGGAATTTGACGACCACTTTGACATCGAAGAGCGCCTGGAACGCAATCGCTCCTACATCAGCCCAACCATGAAACGTTCCATCATTCAAAGTTGCCAAAAAGTCATGGTGAGCGATTTGGAAATAGTACGTTCAGAAGAAAACCGCATCATGGAGATTGGTCGCGCTCTTGGCTTCACAGATGATGAGACAAAATCTCTAATTGAGTCAACGCCCAGATAATGCGTTTTCAAACATCAAAACTGAAAAGCCAAACGGGTGCTGAATTACAACTCTATCAGCTAGAGACAAAAAGCCCGGCAAAAGCCGTCGTCCACATCAACCACGGCATGTGCGAACACATTGGCCGTTACGAACGCTTTGCCACGCAACTTGCAAACAATGGCTATCATGTCATCGCGCATGACCATCGCGGGCACGGCCTGACGACGGCCAAAGACGCACCTCTGGGAACCTTCGCCAAATCGGACGGACTGTCAAAAGTCATCGCCGACATTGATTCCGTCAACGCCAAGGCAAAAGAACTTTACCCTGATTTGCCCATCATCTATTTTGGTCATTCGATGGGCTCTATCCTTGGACTCAACTATTGCATTCACCATTCAGAAAAAATCGCAGCCAGCGCCTTGTGGAATTCCGGCGTCGATGGCGGGTTACTGCTCGCTGTCTATGGTTTTCTGCTGAAAGTGGAACGCATGTTCAAGGGCTCAGACGTGCCAAGCCAAATCGCAAAGAAGCTGGCCTTCGAAGACTGGAACAAAAAATTCAAGCCCAATCGAACCCAGTCAGACTGGCTCACACGAGATGAAGCTGAAGTCGATAAATATCTGGCAGACCCGCTCTGCGGCTTTGACGCAAGCAACGGCCTGTGGCGCGATTTGCTGGGCGGCGTAAAAATCGGCGCGGACGACAGTCAAATCGCTAAAATTAGAAACGATCTTCCCATCCACATGCTTGCCGGCGGCAAAGACCCCTGCTCCGATAATGGCAAAGCCGTAGAACGCCTGTATAACCGCCTGAAACAATCCGGCATCAAGGACATCAAATTCACCCTCCACAAAGATAACCGCCACGAAGCCCTAAACGAGCTAAACCGCGATGAGGTGATGCAGGAGTTTGTCGATTGGCTGGATGAAAGATTTGGTTAATCCCTAATCCGCCGTCACAGTCGGATCATTAATCTCTCGTTCTTTCTTTTTCATCAGCTTTTTCTGGTATTGGCTTTGCACCACGTCTACCAAAATCATCACGATCAGAACGAAATAGAAGGTTGATTTCGACATGGCTTCTACCGGATAGCCCAGCAGTTTGATGTGCGCCAGGTGGCCGCCTTCCGAGACTAGCAGGATGCCGACGATGAAGAGAATGAAGAGACCCAACACTTCATACATACGGTTCTTCTTCAAAAAGTCCGCGACCTTGTCCGCCATGACGATCATCAGGATACCGGTGATAATGATCGCGATGGCCATGACGACGAACACATCGGTGAGTGCAATAGCTGAGAGGATGGAGTCAAACGAGAATACGAGGTTCATCAATACGATTGAGAAGATCACGGAAGGGACGGATTTCAAGCCAGCGCTTTCCTCCCCCTCAATGTTGTGAACTGCCAGCATGTGCATGATTTCTTTGAGTGCTGTCCACATGATGAACGCGCCTCCGAACAATACGATCAGTGCATGACCACTAAAATCCCCTTCAACAAAGCCCTTGAAATCAAGTTTGAAAAGGGAATCCTGGAAAAATCCAATCGCCTGAATGATCACAAACAGCAGAATTATGCGCAATACAATTGCCATGCCAATCCCGATTTGGCGTACCTTGCGCTGGCTCTCTACGGGCGCACGTTTCGATTCAATCGCGATGTAAAGAAGGTTATCAAAGCCCAAAACGACTTGAAGCAAAATTAGCATTAACAGAGTCAGTAAATTGTCGATTGTTAATAATTCCAGCATCTTGGTCTCCAAATCTATAAATAAAATCCATACAATTTTAGGCAGTTGGGCCCTGTATGGTTACCGCTTCGTTTATGAATATTTCAAATTGTCCCATTTCGAAAGGGTTTGTTTACCACAAGCAGCAAAACACCCCCATAAAAATGCATTTCATGCTTCAAGCACTGCGAAATTAACAAGTTCATTAGGTCTCTCATATTAGTTTGACGGAAGATTTTGAATAACTGTAGCAGGGGAAAGTCTGTAGTGAGTGGAAAATTGATCATCATGGCCGGATTAGCGGTTGCTTTTGGAGCAACCAGTTATGTGGGTGGTAACTACTACCTCGAGAGCCAGACACAAGCCCTAACCGAGGCTCGCATCAACGAGCTGGACGCGAACCGTCCAGTTGTTGAAGCAGTCGAACTTGCCAAAGTGGTAGTGGCTACATCCGAAATTAAATTTGGTGAAGCAATCAACTCAAGCAACATCAAGGTTGTTGACTGGCCACAGGATGCATTTCCTGAAGGCGCTTTTACTGCCACCTCTGAAGTCATCAGCGATGGCAATCGCCGCGTGCTGACAACAATCTTCCCAGGCGAACCGATTATCACCGCAAAAATCACCGGCGAAAATGGCCGTGCAGGACTTTCAGGCATCATCGCAGAAGGCATGCGCGCTGTAACAGTTCCAGTAAACACGGTGAATGGTGTGGGTGGTTTCATCCAACCTGGTGACCGTGTTGATATTCTGCTGACCAAAAACGACAACGAAGATGACAGCATTTCTTCCACGACCCTTATGGAATACGTGAAAATCCTTTCCGTTGACCAAAATGCAGGTTCTAGAAACGAAACCGCACAAGTAGCTTCTTCTGTGACAATCGAAACAGATGCAAACGGTGCAAAGAAAATCGCCTGGGGACTAAACGTAGGCACGCTTTCCTTGACACTAAGAGGCGCTGGCGATGCAGAAACTGCAAAAGCAAGCGACAGCAATGGCGATAGCCTGTTCAGCTTCGAAGCAGAAAAGCCAACCAGAACATCCATCAAAGTGGTCTCTGGCGACAACATCAAAGAGTACAATGTGGCAATTGAAGGCGCGAAGAAGCCTGAAAACCAAAACAATAACAATAACTAAGCACAAAAGCTTATAGGGACTACGATCATGAATCTGGGTTGGAACACAAAAAACAAATTGCGCAACTACATCGTCGCAACAGGCATTGCAATCATGGCTGCAACATCGCCGCTTACAACGACAAGTCTGGCAAATGCAGAAAGTGGCATCGTTCACCTAAGCGCATCGCAAAGTGCCAAAACGATGAAGATTACAAAGGCAAAGCCCAAAACGGTAAGAACAGACCGTTCATTCAGCGAAATTGTTGTAGGCGATCCGGAAGTGGCAAGCGTTAGTCCTCTTACAGACCGTTCATTCTATGTAGTCGGTACGGCACCGGGTACAACCGGCATTGCACTTTATGACTCTGACAGCAATCTGGTCGGTCTTCTAGACATCGAAGTGGGCGCGAACACAAACCAGATTAACGCAGCACTTAATGCTGCATTACCAAAATCATCTGTAAAAGCAACGACTTCAAACGGAAAAGTGATTCTAAAGGGCAAGGCAAAAGGCGCAGGTGCAGCAGCAAAAGCACGCGAAATTGCCAAGAAGTTTGACCCTGATTTGGTTGATACCGTTAAAATCGAAGGCTCTCAGCAAGTAAACCTCGAAGTCCGCTTTATTGAGGCGCGTCGTAATAAAGGCAAAGCGCTTGGAGTTAGAACTAACGTAAGACGGGGCACAGGAGCTGCAGCATCAACAGCCGCAGATTCCACCCTGACATCAATCTTAACAGGCGGAATTCCTTTCGGTCAGTTTGTAACAAATATTATAGAAAGCGGAACCAATGTGGACATCGCTATCGAGGCTTTGGAAGATCAAGGCCTAGCAAGAAGTTTGGCAGAACCGAATCTGGTAGCCCTTTCGGGTGATACAGCCAGCTTCCTGGCAGGTGGCGAATATCCAATTCCTGTTGCACAAGATGGCGGCACAATCACTGTTGAGTTCAAGCCTTTTGGCGTAGGTTTAAAGTTCACACCAACCGTTTTGGACAATGGCTTGATTAATCTTAAGCTGGCACCTGAAGTAAGTGAGATCGACGAGTCACTACAAGTTGCAGTTAGCAGGGATATCTCAGTACCTTCAATTGTCGTTCGAAGAGCAGAAACAACCTTGGAACTGCGCGACGGCCAAACTTTTGTATTGGGTGGCTTGTTGCAAAAAAGATCAGCTTACAACAAAAGTCAGCTGCCATGGCTTGGGGATGTTCCAATCCTTGGTGCCCTCTTCCGCAGCTCAGATTTTCAAAAAGAAGAAACAGATCTGGTGATTATCGTAACACCGCGTTTGGTTAAACCACTTCGCCCTGGTGAAAACCCGGCAACGCCGTTGGACAGTACTGCACCAGCAAATGAAGCCGAGTTCTTTGCCAATGGTACATTGGAAGTAAATCGCGGTCACCTAAGAACACTGGCAGCGGCAAAAAGCGATGTTCTGAAATCAGGCCATGTGATTGAGTTGGAGTAAATATAATGAATAAAAACAAAATCTTACAAACAACAGCGATGAGTTTGATTTTCGCACTTGCAGGTTGCACATACCTTGATCGACACGAGGGTGTGACAAGTTTTGCGGGTGATGCGCACGCGATCAATGAGGCGAAGCAAACCGCAGATCCTTGGAACCCGAACGCATACAACAATGACATCGAAGGTGATGGCGAAAGACTTGGGGACACAGTCAAACGCTACAAGGAAGGCGAGCAAGAAGAAGCTCAGGAAATTGGCAACGTGAGTACAAACGGAAGCTAAATCATAAGAAGCGGAAGAACCGACGGGGATTAGGGAACATGTCGCAAAAAGATCAAAATACACAGACAAGCAGGTTAGTGCTTGTCTCACAAGACGCAGAATTGGTGAACCTTGCAAAAGGTGCGATTCCAAATACTGATAGCCAGCAAATGCAAATCATCAGCAAGCCAATTGCGGAAGTGGTGACTGGCATGCGCGATATCGATGCCACGGCAATGATTGTCGACATCGACGCAACGAAAGTTGAAGATTTCGAAAATCTTCAAAAAATCAAACGTATGGCTGATAACAACATGGCAATCATCGTGATTTCCAGCAATTTCAGCCCTGCTGCCGCACGTATATTGATTCAGTTAAAAGTTTCAGATTTTCTGGTTAAGCCAGTGCAAACGTCAGATCTTGTTCGTTCTTGCAACAACGCGATGAAAATCAACACACAAGAATCGCAAGTTCAGCCGCAATTTATGTCATTCATGCCCGCTTCCGGCGGTGTAGGTACCACGGCCATGGCGATTGAAACAGCCGCTATTTTGAACGCACATGGTTTAAAAACCGGTCGTACAACCTGTATTGTGGACTTGAATTTCCAGCATGGTGCATGTGCCGAATATCTGGACATTGAGCCACGCTTCGACATTTCAGAAATTGAGAACTCCCCTGAGCGTCTCGACAGACAATTGCTTGATGTGATGCTTTCAAGACACGATAGTGGACTATCTGTTATTTGTGCTCCTAACCAACCTACAGAAATGCGCTCGTTCAAGGGCGCTTTGGTGGTGAAGCTTTTGGATCTCGTATCGGCTTATTTTGATAATGTAGTCATCGACTTGCCACGAACCTGGTTTCCATGGACTGAGACTGTGATTACTGGTTCTGACAAATTGTTTGTGGTAGCCGATATGACAGTGCCCTCAATTCGCCATTCTCATAGATTGGTAAAAGCCGTTGAAGAACGCATCGGCAAACAGGCAAACCCGAAGATCATCGTAAACCGCATGGATTTCCGTAAAAACGCGTCAGGACTCAATGCAGGCGATGTTGAAAATGCACTTGGCGAATATTTCGCAGGCGGTGTACCGAACAACTACATGCTTGTGCGCGACGCGGTTGATAGAGGCGTTACGCTAAGCTCGGTTCAGGCAGATAACAATGTCACACAAGCGCTTTCTGGAATCGTTTTGGCTGGTGAAATGCTTGAAGAAGCACAAAAGCCGAAGAAAGCGGGCCTAATGAGCCTGGGACGCAATCTTTTGAAACGCAAGGCGGGTTAGAGTTTAGATCATGAGCAACCGTTTTTCAGGCCTTCAAACATTCGATGATGATTTTGATTTCAACGAGCCAATGCCAGCACCTGCACCAAGAGCAGCAAGCGCTCCCCTCCCCGAGGTGGAAGCAAGTGATGCACCTATGGCACCGGATGAAATCCCGCAGGAAGTCAAAAATAAAAAACCAGTTTCTGTGCATGAGATTGGCGCAGGTGAAATAACGCCCGCGAAGCAAAAGATTCTGGATGCGAAGATCAAACTACACAGGCAGATGCTTGAGGAATTCAACCTCGTAGCACTCGAAGAATTACCGCGTGATGAACTGGTCAATGAAATCAGGAAATTTGTAACAGATTACGTTGCAAAAGAGCGTTTACCGCTGAACAACCAGGAACTTGAAGCGTTTGTAGGAACTGTTGTTGATGAAATGACAGGCCTTGGCCCTCTTGAGCCGTTAATGCGTAATGATGACATCAGTGATATTCTAATCAACGGCCCTAACAATTGTTTTGCAGAAATCAGCGGCGTTCTACAGCCCATTACAATTCCGTTTAAAGACGAAGCGCATTTGGTGCGCATCATCGGCAAAATTGTTGCAGGTGTTGGACGTCGTATTGATGAATCAAACCCGATGTGTGATGCGCGCATGCCTGATGGATCACGCTTTAACGCTGCTATTCGTCCGATCACGATCGATGGTCCGCTTGTCTCCATTCGTAAGTTTAAAGAAGACAAGCTGACACTTGATAAACTGGTCGGCTTTAACGCCCTTGCACCACAAATGGCAGAGGTTATGCAACATGCAGTTGCAGCGCGTATGACCACCATTATTTCAGGCGGTACGGGTACAGGTAAAACAACAATGTTGAACGCATTGTCTGCTTTTATCAATCCTAAAGAACGCGTTCTCACGATTGAAGACGCCGCTGAATTGACACTGCAAATTCCTCATGTTGGCCGTATGGAAACGCGCCCGCCTAACAACGAGGGTGTTGGTGAAATCAAACAGCGCGATTTGGTAAAGAACGCCCTTCGTATGCGCCCTGACCGCGTTATTCTTGGTGAGGTTCGTGGTGAAGAATGTTTCGACATGCTTCAGGCGATGAACACGGGCCACGAAGGTTCCATGGCTACGATTCACTCCAATACCTGTCGCGATGCGATTTCTCGTAT
>CALFBU010000019.1 GCA_937951455.1 uncultured Rhizobiaceae group bacterium | reverse complement strand
ATAAGAGTTATAGGGGCGTTCACATCGCCTTTAATATGCTCACCCAAAGGACCTTCGTCCATCAATGTGGACAAGTTGGCATATGCCTTTGTTGGTAGCGTTATCGCACCCAAGCCCGTTGTGGCTGATGCGCCGACTATGGGGAAAATTGGTAGTATTTCTCGTCTGGTAAGTTTCATTGTCAGTCTCCTTGAAAGTTAAAGTTTTTGGTTTTTGTAAAGGCGTTTCATGGCTTCGATTTCTTGTGCCGAAAAACCGAGAGTTTTTGCCTTTTGGGTAAAGTTGATTTGTTTTTCATTCTCGTATTGATGGCGCTTACCGAGGGTTAAACGCTCGGCTTTTGCCTTTTTGTTTTGTTCAAGTTCATCGCTCATGATGAATTCACAAAACAAGGATCGGCGGACTGCCTTTTATGCGGTCGTATAGGTCAATAACGTCTTGATTGATCATTCGAACGCATCCACTGGAAACCGCTTTGCCAATGGTCCAGTATTCTGGTGAGCCATGCACTCGGTAAAGTGTGTCCTTGTTCCCTTGGAAGATGTAAAGCGCTCTTGAACCCAGAGGATTGTCTATGCCAGGAGGCATGCCGCCATTTCTTACGCTGTATTTTTCCAGTTCCGGCTGGCGCGCAATCATCTCATCTGGTGGTGTCCATTTCGGCCATTCCTGTTTCCAGGCAATTCTGGCACGTCCTGACCATTCAAAGCCTGCACGCCCCAAGCCAACTCCGTAACGCATGGCCTTTTGATTTTCTTCCACAAGATAAAGATAGAAATTTTGCGTATCAACAATTACGGTTCCAGGCTTTTCAGCGGTCTGGTAATCTATGCGCTTACGATAATATTTCTCCGGTATTTTGCTCAAGTCTGCAGCAGGTATCGGGAATATTTCATTTGGCAAAGTTGCATACAGTGCAGCTGTTTGGCGCTTAAAGGGCACTGCTTTTGCTGCCTTTTGATGTCTGCCAGAATAAGTGCAGCCCGAAATGGCAAGCATTCCCGCGCCTAGAGATGCATTTAGAAAGTTTCGTCTTGTTAAAATTTTCGGCTCGAAATCGAGTCCATCATCAAGTGCGCATACACGCCTTGTGTTGTTGGAAAACATGGGTTTGTTCCATTCACTTTAATCATCGTTGAGTGAGGCGCATACTTTTACGCACTTCGGTAATGGAGGTGATTAAGTGATTGGCGGTTTTAGAAATGAATTTTGAGTGTCTGAGCCCGCATCAGCCAAGGTTATAAAGGGAAGTTTATTCCCGTATCCCAGTAGATTAGGTTTTTCCAGCTGTGATTGAGTGCAAATATCGCCGATACAACGGGGACTTTTGATTTCTGTCTCTTCTTGAGCAGCGCAGCATTTCGAGGCGCTTTCATGGCTGGTTTGGCTAAGTGCTGAAGTTGACATTGTTTGTGTCGCCAAGGCATTATGTGATGCAGTAGTTTTTGCCAAACCACTTGCGCCGATAATAAACGCAAAAAACACGAATATATTAATAAACATCTTCATGGTTTGTTATTGTACCAGACTTTCTACGGTTGCAAATTATCGTACATCACATTTTCGTTATCGCATCATATCTGCGTTCATCTTGGAATAGCGCCTTGCCATTCCTTTATGATTTCCAGCGGATAGAGCAGCATGATGATATTAAGAAGCAGTCCGTCGCGTATCATGTACATGACAAAGACTTCCGCAACGATGAAAAGCGCAATGGATGCCCATACGGGCAATTTGCTTGCGAGGTAAAATCCGATTGCCATGGCGATCATGTCTGATGCGGAATTCAGGATACTGTCGCCGAAGTAATCAAAGGAGATGGTTGCCTCGCGGTATCGATTGATAATCATGTCCGTATTTTCAACAATTTCCCAGGCAGCTTCCACAACCATGGAAAGCGCCAGCCGCATTCCAAACGTCCATTTGCTAAAGAAGAGCCAGGTTACAAAGAAAAATATAAGGCCATGCAAAATATGGGAGGGCGTATACCAGTCCGCAATGTGTTGAGAGTTTTCCGAGCTTTGAACAACGCCATGCCAAAATTTTACATATCCGCACTTACAGATTGTTTCTCTGCCCATCAGATATAATGTTATGATGGTGCAGATTAAAATGAAAAGCGTAAGCCAAATGCCTTTTGAAATTTTCATGGTGTTCATTTCAATGCCTTTGTGGTTTTAGTGACGTAAAGTTTTGTGTTGCTGTCGGTTTTTCTTTGTCGGGTTTCGTGTAAATGAATTACAAGAGACACAAACATAAAAATGAATCACCCATCTAGGAGAAAACTATGTCTGCAAAGATAATCGACGGCAAGGAAGTTGCTAGCGAAGTTGTGGAAACTGTTAAGAACGCAACCGCCAAATTGATTTCAGATACTGGTGTTGTTCCTGGAATTGCCGTCGTGATTGTGGGCGAAGATCCAGCCAGTCAGGTTTATGTACGCTCCAAAGGCAAGCGCGCAATTGAATGCGGTTTTCATTCTGTCACGCACACGATGCCGGAAGAGACTTCCGAGGCTGATTTGTTGGCGATGGTTCAAAGTCTCAACGAGGATGAGGCGATAGACGGTATTTTGGTTCAACTGCCGCTGCCGAAGCATATCGATGAGGGCAAGGTCATTCAGATGATTGCGCCTGAAAAAGATGTCGACGGTTTTCATTTTATCAATGTTGGAAAGCTTGGTACCGGTGAGACGGATACAGCTTTTGTGCCGTGTACCCCTGCGGGCTCCATGGTGCTTTTGAAGAAGGCATTGGGCACTTCTGATCTTTCTGGCCTTAATGCGGTTGTGGTTGGGCGTTCGAACATTGTTGGTAAGCCGATGATGAATTTGCTTTTGAGTGCAAATGCGACGGTTACTGTTGCGCACTCCCGCACGAAAGACTTGCCAGCGCTTTGCAGAACTGCAGACATTCTGGTTGCTGCTGTGGGTCGCCCCGAGATGATCAAAGCGGACTGGGTTAAGCCTGGCGCATCGGTGATTGATGTTGGTATCAACCGTATTGATGCTCCTGAAAAAGGCGAGGGCAAGTCTCGCCTTGTTGGTGATGTTGCTTATGATGAAAGTGCGGATGTTGCCGGTTCCATTACGCCTGTACCAGGTGGCGTTGGTCCGATGACAATTGCGATGTTGATGGCCAATACGTTGGAAAGTGCTTGCCGCCGCGCTGGTGTGGACGCACCGACTTATTAATAATATAGGAAACTTTGGAATGGACCCACGCTTTATTAACGGCAAGGCCGTTGCTGCCCGCATTTACGATGACGTGCGCGCGGAATTTGAAGCACTTGGAGGTGTGAAGCGCAAATTGGTTTCGATTTCGATCGGCGGTGACAAGGAAGTTGCTGTTTATATTCGTAATCAGGTGCGCGGTGCTGAGCGTGCAGGCATTCCGTTTGATGATCAATATTGGGATGGCGGCCTTAGCCAGGAAGAGTGCAAGGCGCGCATTACTGCGATGAATGATGATCCGGATGTGATTGGCATTATTCTGCAACGCCCAGTGCCTGAACATATCAATGTGCGCTCGCTGCAATCTGCCATTCATCCGTTGAAAGATGTCGAAGGTATGAACCCGGCTTCGATTGGTAATATCGTTTATAATGATTTGGCTTTGGCGCCTTGTACGGCAGCGGCATCGGTTAAATTAATCAAGGAAACAGGTCTCAAGCTTGAAGGGCTTGAAGTGGTTATGATTGGGCACTCGGAAATTGTCGGCAAACCAGCAGCTTTCATGTTGATGGCGGAAGGGGCGACGGTCACAGTGTGTCATCACATGACACGCTCTGTTGCTGCACACTCACGCCGAGCGGATGCGGTCTTGGTTGCGGTTGGTATTCCGAATTTTTTGAAAGCTGATATGGTAAAGCCGGGCGCTGCGGTGATTGATATTGGTATCAATCAAATAACCGATCAAAACGGTAAGCCTAAGATCGTTGGTGATGTGGACACGGATAATGTGATCGAAGTTGCCAGCTGGGTAACACCAGTGCCGGGCGGAGTTGGCCCTGTAACGGTTGCCATGTTGATGCGCAACGCGCTCATAGCCCAGAAACGTCAGATTGCTGCGGGCTGGATTTCTTAATCAGTTCTTTTCACGCCTGCAGATCAAAAGGCACAGACTTGATATTCAAATTATTTGAAAACTCTGCCACTTACGTTATAGTCAAAGTTGGAGATATCGTGGGAGGGAATAGGTAATGATATTTGTAGCTGAGAAGTCTGATGGCGAGACAGTTCAATATGTAGACAAGAAGCGCTACCTTTGGTTTTTATCAGTGTTTACCCCGTTTATTCCTGGTCTTTGTGCGGTAATTTTGGTTACAGGCGGTAGCTTGTTTTGGGCGTTGGCACCCTTGCTTTTCTATTATCTTGTGATTCCCGTCTTGGATATGCTGGTGGGGGAAGATCCCTACAATCCGCCCGAAGAAGTCGTTGAGCAACTGACCAGTGATCAATATTACCGTTTTCTATTGCATCTTTCGATCCCTGTTTTTTATGCCAGTTTCTTTTTGGTCGCGACTGCGATTGGAACGCTCGATTTGCCGATCTGGGCTTTCACCACACTGACATTGAGTATTGGCATTGCAAGTGGCAGCGCGCTCACCGTTGGACACGAGTTGGGGCATAAGCAGAATAAGCTGGATCGTCTGGGCGCCAAGATTATCACTTCGCTTACAGGCTATGCGCACTTTTGCATTGAGCATAATCATGGCCATCACGTGATGGTTTCAACGCCAGAAGACCCAACGTCTGCACGTTGGAATGAAACGCTATACGCTTTTGCGCTGCGGGAACTTCCTGCTACGGCAAACATTGCATGGAACCTGGAAAAGAAACGACTGGAGCGCAAAGGTCTATCCTTTTGGCATTGGCGCAATGATCTATTGCAGGGATATGCTATTTCACTTGGCGTGGCTTTAGTTTTAATTGCGCTGTTTGGATGGATTATGGTTCCCTTCATCTTGCTACATCATGCCTTTGGCTGGTTTCAGCTAACAATGGCTAATTATGTCGAGCACTATGGCTTGCTTCGCGAGAAAAAACCAAACGGGCGCTATGTGCCATGTGAGCCAATCCATTCATGGAACACCAATCATATTGTTTCAAATCTGCTGTTGTTTCATTTGCAAAGACATTCGGACCATCATGCGAATCCGATGCGGCCTTATCAGGCATTGCGCAATTTTGAAGAACTTCCACGTTTGCCAAGCGGCTATCCAGGCAGCTTTGTTTTGGCTTCCATTCCACCGCTGTGGTTTAAAGTGATGAACCCGAAAGTTCTTGCGTGGACAGATGGTGACATGACGCGTATCAATACGGGATAATTATTCAGGCAGGATTTCCAAGGGAGGGATGGCATGCTTAAAGTAGGACTTCCAATTGCACTTGCGATCATCATGTTTGGCATGGGGCTTGGACTAACGCTTGTTGATTTCACCAGAGTCTTCAAGAAGCCAAAAGCTTTCATAACCGGCTTTTTGTTACAACTCGTTTCATTGCCAATACTCGCCTATGTTTTGATTTCGCTGTTTTCTTTGCAAGGCGCATTTGCGGTTGGTTTCATGGTTTTGGCAGCTTGTCCTGGTGGTGTTACTTCCAATTTGCTGACCTATATCGGCAAAGGCGATGTCGCCTTGTCGGTTTCTCTTACCGCTGTCATCAGTCTTCTAAGTTTCTTGACAGTGCCTTTGATAACGGGGTTTGCGCTTGTAAATTTCATGGGGGCTGATGCGCCTAACCTGCCCATTGCGAAAACCATTATCGGAATATTGGTCATCACCATTATACCTCTGGCGCTTGGCATGTTGGTGCGAAAGTTCAAACCTGCGACTGCTGATGGTCTGGAAAAATATTTTGCTTCCATTTCTTTCGTTGTTTTCATCCTTGTCGTCATAGGGGCGCTTGTTGAAAATAGTGAAAATGTTATTCCTTATCTCATGCAAGCTGGCATCGTATCTATTGTTTTTAATCTACTCGTTATGGCGGTTGCTATTATGCTTGCTGGCATCATGGCCTTGCCGAAGGAGCAGCGCACCGCGATAGCGCTTGAATGCGGATTGCAAAATGGAACTCTTGGTCTTGTGGTGGCTCTTACCATTCTAGGGCGGCCAGATATTGGAATGCCCATTGCAGCTTACAGCCTTATTATGCTTTTCATCGGTTTTGCCTATGCCATGTGGGCACGTTCAGGAAGTGGTACGCTTAAGGCATGAGCAAAAATAAAGAACTCAAAAACCCTGCTACAATAGCAGCCCGTGCTGGTGGCCACGTAGATGCCGGGTCTGGCGGCGTTGTACCTGCCTTGCAGCAATCAACCACTTTTGTGCGGGATGAGAATTATGAGCCGCTCATAGGCAGTAATGTCTATGGCCGCGATCAAAACGATCAGGTACGTTTGGCTGAGCATGTTCTGACTCAATTGGAAGGTGCGCAAGACAGTCTTCTGTTTGCCTCCGGCATGGCCGCTTTATCTACTCTTTTTGGTTCGCTAAAGCGTGGTCAAAAACTAATCATTCAATCTGGTATCTATTGGGGTACTACGGCATGGGTTCGTGAATTTTGTAATCATCGGGAAATCATTTTGATTGAAGCTGATAGCAGTGAGACTGATGTTTTTACGGACTTACTTAAGTCAGAGAAGCCTGATCTGATTTTTATTGAAGTGCCTTCCAACCCCTGGATTTTGACAAGTGACATTGAGGCTATTTCAAATATTGCGAAGTCAGCAGGTGCATTGTTGGCAGTGGATGCAACTGCAGCAACACCGGTTTTAATGCAGCCAATTTCACTGGGTGCAGACATTGTCATGCATTCTGCGACAAAGGCTATCAATGGGCATTCCGATGTAATCGCTGGCGTATTGTCATGTGCCGATGCTTCCAGTGATTTGTGGTTATTCTTAAAGCGTGAACGACATGGGGCAGGCGCTATTCTGTCACCCCATTCAGCCTGGATGCTATTGCGTGGTATGCGCACTTTGCCGCTTAGGATGAAGCGCATGTGCGCGAATGCCATGGCGATAGCACAGTTTCTTGACGGGCATGAAAAGATTGAGGCGGTCTGGTATCCAGGGATTGATCATCATCAAGGGCATGCTTTGGCTACTGACCAAATGCCAAAGGGGTATGGTTATTTGATGAGTTTTCTCATTAAAGGTTCGCGTGAAGAAGCTTTGAATTTTTGCAAGCATCTTGAAGGTATTCATCGTGCAACATCACTTGGTGGTGTGGAGAGCTTGGTAGAACATCGTCATACGATCGAAGGCGAAATGACGGGGTGTCCAGAAAACCTCATTCGCTTGTCTGTTGGCATTGAAGATGTGGCGGATCTTATTGGTGAAATAGATTTGGCATTATCCAGGATTTAAAAAAACGCCCCTCGGTTTGAGGAGCGTTACAATTCTTCAAATTTTGCTGACTTACTATTTCTATTTGCCTTGTTTCACAATGACAGGTGTTAGCAGGTCGCCGAAGTTACCATCGCCAGAGTGGTGGCGTGCTGAGCGTACAAGTTCCACAGACACACCAGCTTCCACAGCTTTCATGACTGACTGGTTTAAGCGGTGAAGGTCGTTTGCCACCATGCGGATGGCAGATTGTTCATCTGTTGACATTGATGATGCCATCTCTTCTGAGCGTTCTTTTACTGGTGGTTTGGTACTCATAATTCTCTCCTTTAGGTGAAATCTCTGTTTCACGTGCGATATTTTTTAAACAGTATGTAATTTTCTTTACAAATCAACTAAATTTTCTCTACAAAATCGAATTTATAGCGACAAAATGAGTGTCTCTGTCTGTATTTTTACTTTATTTTATGTAAATCAGTAAATATTGTAAATATATACTCGTTTATTTGATACCTGTAGAAGGTATGGTGGAAGAAGGATGATTTCGCAATGGCAGAGCAGAAAATTTTTGCAGGCCCAAGAATCAGGCGTATCCGGTCAGGATTGAATTTAACTCAAACCGCTATGGCGGAAGAATTGGGCATTTCTGCAAGCTATTTAAATCTTATTGAGCGTAATCAACGCCCACTTACGGTTCAGCTTTTGTTGAAGCTTGCGACAACTTACAAGCTTGATTTGGATGAGCTTCAAGGTGTCGGGGATGAGACGCTTCATGCTCAGCTTAAAGAGGCGTTTTCTGATCCATTGCTGGTTGGAGAAATTCCTGACAGAACCGAGTTGATAGAGTTTACCGAAGCAACGCCAAATGTCGCCAGTGCCATGGTCAAGCTTTATCGAGGCTATCGCGAATCACTTGAACGCTTGTCCGGGCTTTCCAGCATGATGGCGGAGGAGGGCAGTGATGCGGTAAAAACAGCAGCCCGCCTGCCTGTTGATGAGATGCGGCAGGCTCTTGAACAACGCTCTTCTTATATTCCTGCGATCGAACATGCCGCAACTAAAATGCTGAAGCTTATGGATAAAAGCGACGGACTGATGGCTGGGCTTAAAAAGTGGCTGTTGAAGGAACAGGGGCTTGCGGTTCAAGTCTTGCCGGTTGAAGCCATGCCAGATTGGCGTCGACGTTTTGACCGCCATTCAAACAGACTTCATATTTCAGAACGTTTATCGCCAGCAGATCAAATTCAAGAGGTAGCCCTGGAAGTAGCGCTTCTTGCAGAAGGGGATTTGATTGATGAGGAGGTGAGCTTTTTGAAACTCACCAGCGATGAGGCAAAGCGTCTTGCGCGTTTTGAGTTTGCAAGACTTCTGGCACTTGCCATTATGATGCCCTACGAAAAATTTTATACTACGGCAAAGCGCCTTCGGTACGACATAAATGTGCTTCGGTCACGTTTTGGTGTTACTTTTGCACAGGCTACTTGGCGTTTGACGATGTTGCAGCGCAATGGGCAATCAGCCCCGCAGTTTTTTGTGATGGAAACGGATGCTGCAGGAAACCGTATTCGTCGCGGTGGCGCCAATGGTTTTCCTGTAACGCGGTTTGGCGGTGATTGCCCGAAGCTTATCGTACATCAGGCTTTTGGCAGTCCGGGGCAAATTTTTGCAGAAAAAGTGATTACGCCGCAGGAAGCTGAATTTGTGGTGTTGGGGCGTACCATTGAAGGCTTGCGATCAGGGTATCTCGACAGGCCTCATCGCACCGCATTGTTAATTGGCTTTGATACTACCTATGCAAAAGAGATTATTTACGGTGATGGGCTGGTAGGTGCATTGTCGTTGCCGCCTGTGGAAATCGGTCCTGGATGTCGTTTGTGTGAGCGTCCAGGCTGCATATCGCGCGCGCATCCGCCACTAACTCGACCGTTAGGACTTGATGAAATGGTTCGTGGTGTTTCAGCGTTTGATTTTCAGTAGGTTTAACTGCGTGGTGGTCTGAACAGATATACTACCAGCCAGACCGGGATTATTACCATTGAACCTAGAATAATATTTGGAAGTGCCCATTGAAAACCCTGCTCCAGATGCGCCATTACTTTTTCTGGCGTCATGCCCATTTCTGCAAGAATTTGTTCAGCGGATAAATCAAGTTTCGTCAGCACGACGCCGGTAATCAAGGACGCGATGGCAATTTTCATGAATGTTGAAAACAAACGAAACATAAAGCCTGATTTCTCCAGTTCTTGTTATCTTTAATCCAACTTATATTATTTTGCGATTCTGTAAAATAATTCGTTAATTCAGTGGGTGCCTAATTTTGGTTTATTAGGTTTTGGCCATCTTGAAACGTAAGGGTTGGTTTAAAAACTGAGCCTTTGAAAAGGTAGCGGTATGGTTTTGGTTTATCTTCAGCGATTTCTTGCAATTGTATATCCAGTGTTTGCTGGTAAAGATTGATGTCACCAATTGCTTGTATTTTCGCAGTTTGAGTTTCCAAATTAGTCTGTGAAAGCGTTGCAATGCCATTGTTGAGAAACAATTTTACGTTCATTTGCTGGTACGAAGTTGACGCGCTTTCGCTAAGCGCGAATAGTTCTTTGGCGAAGTCGTTTGCAGTTTTTGTGATGAGGTCAGTAAGGTAGATGCCTTTTATTTGACCTTCTTTAAATTCTCCAGAGAACGTTCCGTTGATGCCTGAGTTCAACAAACCTTCTGATAATTTGTTAGTTCTGACGTTGGCAGTAAATGAAGTTCTACCGCTGATGCCAAATTGCTTCGAAGCAAATAGACTTGAGATGCTCTGGGCATCCATGTCTGTGGCTGAAAGTTCCAGAAAAGCCTGGCGTTTGTCTTCGTTGATACGCTCACCAAGTTTCGCAATCAATTTGCCATCAAACGCGTAGGCGTCACCAATGTCGAATGTCCAGCCTTGCTCATCCACGATAATGGCAGCTGCGACTCTATCGAGTGTGATTGTGCCGATATTAATGGATTCTGATGAAACTCTAAGATCTATGTTGAGATCTTTTACAAGAGTTGGATTAATTATCTTGTCTGGATTTGCGCCAAGTGCGTTGAAATAATTGACCAAGTCAATTTGTTCAAAAGCAAGTGTTCCATCGAGTTTTGATTTTTCTGATCCATTTGAGGAAAGGCGAATAACGCCAGTAGCGCTATCTTGGCCTATGGAAAAACTTGCCTCAGATAGATTGGTATTATTTGAGGTTGCTTCCAATATACCCTGAGCGCTCCACGGGTCAGAACTTGTAAAGTCGCCCAAGTCTATTTTCAGAACTTCTGCCAATCGGTTGATCGAAGGGCTGTTTGCCTCTAACTCTCCTTTTACGAAGAGGTTGGAAAACATGTTTGCCATGCCATCAAAGGTGAAGCTTATGGGTTGCGAATTAAGGTTTAGTGTAACAATACTTTCACCGCCTGAGAAAATTTCGATTGGGTTTGCGATGTTTAGGTTTGTTGTAATGCCTTCCCCGCGCCAAATACCATTACCTGAAAGATCAAGTGCTTTTTCAGCTTGCGGCCAAGACAACATGCCATTCATGCCAGTAATTGTTTCTTCAGTATTCGACAGCGTGTCTTGGTGCGACAATATACCGTCTGTAATCAGGAGATTGCCGACTGTAAGATCAGGCAGACCTTTAGTGGTTTGATTAGTGCGGTTCTCGAAAGCAGCTTCGATCGCATTGTGGAATTTACCCTTGCTGAATTTCCAGTTGCTTTTTCCGTTTTCATCCGTTTTCAAAAAAAACCTTGGGCGTAGAAACTGATACTCTGTAATCTCAACATTTCCGCTTAAGGCAGGCAGAAGATTAATTTGTGCCTTTACCTTTTCCACCTTTAGAAGGGGTGTCTGATCATCAGAATTTTCTGGTGAAGCAAGTTCAAGGTCTGATATTTCAAACCCAAGAAAAGGACTAAAAGACAGTGAAGGATCACCTTGAAACGTCACTTTGCTACCCGTGACTTCTTCAATCTTTGCCGTGATGCCATTTCTTACAGTTTGTGAAGAAACCAAAAACGGAATGGCTGCCAAACATGCAGCTATCAGTAACAGAACAAACAATGTTCCTTTAACTAACCGTTTCATTTATTCCCCTTTGGTTCTTGCAGATTATATTCTCTAGCTGTTTTTTGATAACATGCATATCAATTTTGCAAGAAACTAGACTTGCTTTTATAACAGAAATCATCGCTTGTAACCCTCAACGATGCTTTACCAACAGTATAGGTAAATGTAATCTAAAATTTGCATCACGGCTCGATAAAACAGGATTATGATGACTGAAAATTCGCCTCTCTGGACCCCATCCTCAAAACAGATCGCAGACAGTCGCATGAGTGCGTTTGCTCGTAGTGTAGAAACCAGTGAAGGCCTCGCTTTTCCGAATTATAATGCATTGCATAGATGGTCTTGCCAAGATGGAGGTAAATTCTGGGACAGGCTTTGGGACTTTGCAGGTGTAATAGGTGAGAAGGGCGACCGGATTGTCGCTGATGAAGATAAGATACCAGGTGCACAATATTTTCCCGATTCACGTTTGAATTATGCTGAAAACCTTTTGAAATACAAAGGTGATAGTGAGGCGATTGTTTTTCGTGCGGAGGACAAATCGGAAAGTCGCTTAACACATGATGAACTACACGCGATGGTTTCGCGCTTTCAGCAGGCATTTATGGCTGATGGTCTTCAAAAAGGTGATCGCATTGCTGCCATGATGCCTAACATGCCTGAAACCATTGCTGCGATGCTGGCAGCGACATCACTGGGTGCGATATGGTCGTCTTGTTCGCCAGACTTTGGTGTAAAAGGCGTGCTGGATCGGTTTGGGCAGATTAATCCGAAGATTTTCATCACTTGTGATGGCTATTGGTATGGCGGCAAGCGCATTGAGATTTCTGATAAGTTAAATGAGATCGTGCCAGCGCTTGATTGCCAAAGAACGGTTATCGTTCCGCTCTTAGGTGATGCAAATAACGTGGCCGAAAACCTGTCCGACACATCGTCCATGGAAGAGTATCTATCTTCATACAAGGCTGGTGAAGTAAGGTTTGAAAAGCTTGAATTTGGGCATCCTCTTTACATTATGTTTTCGTCTGGCACGACTGGCATTCCAAAGTGTATTGTGCATTCGCATGGCGGGTCTTTGATGACCTTAATCAAAGAACATCAGTTGCACGTCGGTATGAAAGAGGGCGACCGTGTTTTCTACTTCACGACCTGTGGCTGGATGATGTGGAATTGGCTTGTAACGGCGCTTGCTAGCGGTGTGACCTTGATGCTTTATGATGGCTCACCTTTTGCACCTGATGAAAAAGCAATTTTTGATTATGCTGAACAGGAAAAATTCACGTTGTTGGGCACGTCCGCCAAGTTTATTGATGCTGTTCGCAATACCGGTCTTCGTCCCATAGAAACACATGATTTATCCAGTGTGCGTATGATTGGTTCTACCGGCTCTCCTTTAGCACCTGAGAATTTTGATTTTGTTTATTCTGGTATTAAGCAGAACGTGCATTTGGCGTCCATGTCAGGTGGCACCGATCTGATGGGCTGTTTTGTCATCGGTATCCCGTGGAAGCCTGTTTATAAGGGAGAGATACAAGGGCCAGCCTTGGGTATGGATGTGCAGGTCTGGGATGATGACCAAAACCCTGTAACAGGCGAAAAAGGTGAACTGGTTTGCGCTCATGCTTTTCCCTCAATGCCCGTGGGCTTTTGGGGGGATGATACAGGAGAGCGCTATCATAATGCCTATTTCGCTCAATTTGAAAATGTCTGGTGTCATGGCGACTTTGCAGAAATCACTTCAACAGGTGGCATGATCATTCATGGACGCTCTGATGCAACGCTTAATCCGGGAGGTGTTCGCATTGGTACAGCTGAGATTTACAATCAGGTTGAGCAAATGGAAGCTGTAGAAGAGGGGCTTTGTATTGGGCAAGACTGGCAGAGCGATGCGCGCGTTATACTTTTCGTAAGGTTAAAAGAAGGGCTTACGTTAAGTGAGGAACTGGAAGCCGACATTCGAAAGCGCATTCGTACAGGTGCATCGCCAAGGCACGTGCCAGCTAAAATCATACAAGTTGCTGATATTCCTAGGACAAAATCGGGAAAAATCACAGAGCTGGCTGTGCGCGATATTGTGCACGGCAGGCAGGTAAAGAACAAGGAAGCGCTTGCAAACCCGGAAGCATTAGAGCTTTTTGTAGACTTGGAGGCCTTAAAATCCTAACCAACAAGGTTAACAAAAGGTAACTGGAAAATTAACCCTGTTACAGATTGATACAGGTGAAATGCCTGACAAAGTTTTAATATTAAGGTTTTGTTAATCTTTGAAGGGCAGTCTGATCTTAACAAAGAGCTAACGGATTTAATTCCCCTCTTTACCGAGATTTAAACGTGCAAGTGCTCTCACACTTTAAATTTTCAGCCTCGATCTTCGGATCGGGGCTTTTTTTTTGTTTTGTGAACAGTTCTTATTACCGATGGCTTTCTTATAATTTTATCTGCTTGCTTAGTTTCACTTGGCGTGTAATATTTTCTTGACATCATTAAATTAGTGTAAAATTTTTTTTACACATAACATTAATGGTGTTTCCGTTGGAGGACGGTGACCATGTCTAGAGTTGGAGGACAACCTGAGGGGGTTGACTGGGATAAATTTAACAAGACCGCCTCAAATATAGAAACTTTGAAATCGCGTTTGACCGATGAAGCTGCTTTGGCTTTGGCAAGTGAAGTTTTAAATCGTGTTAATCTTAGGTTTTCATCACAAAAAGCAAAGCTTAAGCAACAGCCACCTGCACAAGAAATAGAAGCGCTTGCGTCTGCGCTTATTGCTGACAGTCCTGACAAAGGTCAGTTGTATGTTTCAAGGTTATATGACGCAGGGGTGAAAATTGAAGATATATATGTCTGCTATCTAGCAGCTGCTGCCCAAAAACTTGGCGAGTGGTGGGATAACGATCATGTATCTTTTGTTGATGTTCGCATTGGTGCCACCAGAATTTACGCGATTCTACAGACCCTTGATCAGATGGTAATCCCCAAACATTTGGTGGATGAACGTTCTGCCATGTTTGCTTCGATACCAGATGAACTTCACACACTTGGTGTTACTATGGCTTCCGATCTTTTTAGGCAAAAAGGGTGGGATGTTGATTTGTTCATTGGGTTGTCGCACGATGAACTTATTGCTGAAATAGATCATACAAAACTGCCCATCATTTGTTTGTCTGCGGGCGGACGTCACTCAATTGATATTTTAGCAAAGCTCATATTAGCCATCCGTATTCATCGCCCAGACTTATATATCTTTGTCAGCGGCAAGATTGTTGAAGAGGTGGATGATTTGCTGCAAATTATCGAACCAGATGGTATCGCAAGTGACATAGATACTGCGCTCGAGGTCATGGAAAGTTTCTACATTAAATCTTAATCCGCCAATACCCGCTGGGTGGGAAATTGAACATGAGCAATTGTGCCTTGTCCTGGCTGACTTTCCAAATCAAACAAAGCGCGGTTTGCTTCTACCAATGCTTTGGTAAGTGGAAGACCGAGGCCAGTGCCTTCGTTTTGTTCGTCTTCTGAAGCATGCACTTGTTGGAAAGGTTTTAAAGCTTCTTCAATTTGCGCTTCGCTCATGCCGTTGCCTGTATCGCGAATGCGAAGAGCGACCTCACCGTTACTTTCATATACCGTAGATACAATCACTTGTGAGTTTGTCGGTGAGAACTTTATGGCGTTTGAAACCAGGTTTAAAATGATCTGTCGAATGCTTCTTGTATCAGCGACTACTTTTGGTACAGCGCGCGAAAGTGATGTTCTGATGATGATACGATTGCTATTTGCTTGAGGTTGTAAAAGCGCTACTGATTCTGCAACCATCTCGTTAAGGTCAACCGCCTCGAACTCAAGTTCAAGTTTGCCAGATTCAATTTTTGAAAGATCCAGAAGATCATTAATCAAGGCAAGTACATGATTTCCGGATTTGTTGATGTCTCGCAAATATTCGCGGTATCGTTCATTTTGAATAGGGCCAAAACGCTCTTCAATCATGATGTCTGAAAAACCGATGATCGAATTGAGCGGTGTTCTGATTTCATGACTGATGTTAGCGAGGAAGTCCGTCTTCTGACTGCTGGCGTTTTCCGCTTCGTGGCGTGACTGGATCAGCTCTTCTTCCGCTTTTTTCCAATTGGTCATGTCACGAATGACTGCGCAAAGCTTGCCGGAAGATTGCATTTTGGAAATTGTTAAAAAGACAGGGATCATGCCGCCGTTTGCTTCAGCAGCGATGACTTCCTTGCCGTCATCAAACAGGTTTTCAATGCCCGGTTCGGAAAGGCTTTCGACATATTGCCTTATGCTGTTTCTACTTTCGGCTGCAAAAAGTGTCGCGATATTTTTGTTTTTTGCATTGTCAAAACTGATGTTGAAAAGCGCTTCAGCCGATGCGTTAATTGAAACAATCGTGCCTTCGTGATCCAGCACTAAAATACCATCGCTTGTGATGTCGAGAATATTTTGTATTTCACTGACATTCGACATTTCAAGCGCGGGCGGCTCAACGTGAAGCGGCTCTTTACTTTTGGCAAAAGAGATCAGTAAGGCTTTTTCACCTGCCCAAGGAACGGTATGAAGCACCGGATTTATGGGCGTACGTTTGCCGTATTTCGTGGTCAGGTAATAATTTGGTGTTCCATCTTCGCCGTCACTTACTGGTGATAAGATGGTTTCAATGCCACCAGCAACTTCTAGTTCTTGCGTTGATTCATACTGAGAGGCTTCGAGCAAGCTATGGTTTGCAAAGAGAATTTCTTCGCTGTTATATATGATAATGGGAACCGGCAGGTTTTCCATAATGGAAGTATCAAGGCCTGCGGGACTGAAATTAGCGGTTTTTGCATTATCATCAAAATCTATGGCTTCAGCATCATTTTCATCAACTTTGCTGGGTAAGTCCGTTTCGACGCCAGTTTGTTCAGCTTCCTCTTCTCCAGGGAAAGCTTTTGCCATTTTTTGATTTGTTTCAAGAGGTGTTACTTTCGAAATATCATCCTCACGCAACGTGTTGCCAATTTTGCGGAATGCAAAGCTTTCCTCATCGCTTAAACGTGGCGTATCAGATTGCGGTTGGCGTGGCACCAGGTGCACAATGTTCGTCTCTGCGGGGGACGTCTCTTCTGGCACATCTCGAGGCTTCTCAATTTCAGGCGCAGGCGGAGAAACAAGTGCTAACCCTATTTCATCAGGATCTAGCAACGCGTCTGCCGATCTAATAATGCCAAACCCTCTAAAGCCTTCGAATTCTCGATCCGAGTTAAACGAGGGCAGGGCGGCCAAGTCTATCGGTAGCACCATGTCTGTACCCTCAACGGGCCACAACACAGTTCTGCCTGACCAAGTGTCTTGTTTTTTCAATAGTGTTTCAATGGCATGGTTAGTGTCAAAGCCGAAGACATTGGCAACCTCACGCCACTCACGTCCGATTACGGCAGCTGCATTTTTACCTACGGTTTCTTCCAGCTCTGGCGAGACAGATTTAAACACACAGTTTTCATCTATTACCCAGGCAAAACGGACAGTACCATCATTTTTTTCAAGTTCGTATTTGCTTTTGGTCTTGAGTTCGGTTTTTTCTGGCTCTGGCTCTGGCTCTGGCTCTGGCTCTGGCTCTGGCTCTGGCTCTGGCTCTGGCTCTGGCTCAAAGTCGAAAGTCTCCTCAGTGCCATCCAATTCATTTGCAATCTGTGAAATCACGTCTTGCGTTGAGGGCTCCGTTTCAAGTTCTGCGGCTTCTATTTCAGGTAATTCATCATCATGATCAATAGCAGCAGTTTCTTTGATCGTATCGTCTTTGATTATTTCAGTTTCTTTTGGAGTTTCGGCCAAAACTATAAGATTTCTACCAGGATCATTTGATAATCTTGCCAAACCTATTGCGATTGTTTTTCCTGAGTTTGTTAGTTCTGGTCTTTTGATGAGGCGGTCAGATTCGGTTTTTAATTCCTCGACCATGGTCGATAAAATCGCGTCACTAGGGCCTAATTCGCGGAAGTTTATTGAAGCTGATAAAGGAGCGCCATCGTCATCCAGTATTGCCGATGCATCTGCAAAATCGGTGAGGGAAGTAACCGTATTTTCAGCAAGTATTTTTTCAGATTGTTTTTTGCTGCCATCAAAATAATCAGTGACTTTATATCCGAATTCGTTTTCATAAAGTTTGATGCGTTTGATCTCAAATTGGATTATCACGGTGCGCAAACCCTGATTAACCCTGAAACCACGCGTTATGGTTTTTTTATCTTCCATTTGGTCAATGGAGTCTTTGAGCTGGCGAACAATGGACTGACTGTCGGTGATGGTTGCCGATAAAAGATCCACAACACCGCGCCCACCAAAGAGCTCGGCGCCGACTGCATTTGCCCATATGATGCTGTCTATTTTGTCATTGAAAACAACTACAGCATCTTGCGAGAGGACGTGTTTACGCAGTTCCTTAAGGACTGATAGGTCTAGGTACGATTGATTTTGCCCTTGCATGCGCGTTTTACTCAGTACTTGTGTTTGCCGCTAACAAACTAACTTTTTGAAAAACAGATCCTCACATTCTGCTCATCGATTTATTCTTAATGAACTGTTAATACCTTGTGGACGCAGGCCGGTCTAGAAATATATAGCAATTAGGTGAATTGCTTGAATTCAAGGTTAATACTGATTATTCATAAAATAATGAAAATCAGCGAAGTTTTTCTTGCAAATGATTCCAGATACTCGTATTTCACATTAGCTTCTGAATGAAGATGTGCGGTTGTAGCTCAGTTGGTTAGAGCGCTTGCTTGTGGCGCAAGAGGCCGGTGGTTCGATTCCTCCCAACCGTACCATTCAGAATTTTTACTTTATCCAGTCTGATAATTTTTTTTCCAAGTTTGCCATAAGTTTCGTTCTTGATACGCCGAACGAGGCGTCATACTCACGCATTTTATCTTTCCAAATATCGCGGTCATAAAACGCGCGCAATTCTTGATATAGGTCATCGTGCCAACCGCTGACCTC
>CALFBU010000018.1 GCA_937951455.1 uncultured Rhizobiaceae group bacterium | reverse complement strand
CTTCAAGTTTTTCAACCTGCATGCTCGCAGCCATGACCTTGGCATTGGCTTCTTCAACCTCAAGCGCCAGCATATCAAGATCAGACACAAACTCTTTATGGTTGAAGTAACGTCTTCCCGAGACGGAATCCATTGCCGTTGCGCGCTCAAGATCATATTCAGCTTCTTTCAAGCGTCCAACGGTATTGGCCTGCTGGCGGCGCAATTCATCAACCTTGCTTTCAGCAACCAGACCTTTTTTGCGCAAGGTTATCAAACGCTCAAGGTGCGCATCGGATGCTGCAAGTGCCTGTTTGGCAGATTCAACACGCGCAGCAGCAATTTCGCGATCCGTCTTGTTGATGATCTGATAAAGCTTCATGCGCTGCTCTTCAATGCGATACTTCTCTTGTGTTCTGGCAAGATTACGTTTTGCCTGGTCAAGCTCTATGCGCTTTTCATCCAGGTTCGTTTCAAATCTCGCGTCGTGAATTCTAGCGATGGGTTGACCCATCTTCACTCTGACATCTTCCTGCATTAGGATCGGATGCAATATGCCATCCATCGGCATTTTGATCGTGGCAAGTGGCGCGGAAACCACCGCAGAAGAGATTTCCATACGCATCGTTTTGCTGTAAATCAGAATGCTGAGGTAACCAAAAATACAAACTGCCAAAAGCGTATAGAACGTTGACATTACAATCAGCTTAATTGGCAATCTTTTGACAGGCACTTCATCTGTTGGATTAACGTCCGGTTTCGTGGAAATCGGTGTAACCGGAATATCAATTCTGCAAATCGTATCTTCAACTGTTGCCATATGACCACGAATGAGATCATCAATAAAGTGGCTCATAAGGTCGTTTGCGCGTTCGCTTAAATTCTGAAATTCAAAACCGATTGTTTTTTCATCTTCGACCGTTCTTACGACACGGGCCTGCACTTCAAAGGCAATATCAAAACCCTGAAAAGGTAGTTCAAGGATAAGGGTCAATTCTTCATTGACAGCTGGCAAGGTTTCTTCAACACCATCCAAACGTAAGCCACCGATGCTCCAGTCTGTTGCCATGTAAGAGCAATCACCAGGCATTGTAACTTTCATGGGTGCCTTGACGCGATGATGGCGACGTTGGCAGGGTTTTTCTCTTTCAATACGCATGTGCTTGTCCTTTCAAGGGTGTAAGAGCAAAACACATGCCAAGTAAATTTGTTATATATTACAGTGACTTATGATTTATTGAGGTGCATTCGCTTTGCATTATGCGAAAATTTATTTTCAATTTGCAAAGAACTTACCCAGTTTTGCATTTTGCAAAAGCGACTTATTTTTACGCAGTATCCGGATAAGCCACTGAGATATTTGAGGTTTTTATTTTATCCTGATGGGCAGACCAAATTGGCCTAAGCTTTGCAATTCTCTTGGCAAATAAGTTTTAACAGGAGAATACAATGACACATCAACGCATCACCCCTATTATTCTTGCAGGGGGTTCTGGCACTAGACTTTGGCCTTTATCCAGAAAAGACATGCCGAAGCAATTTTGCGCAATTGAGGGCGAAGAAAGCCTGTTTCAAAAATCCTTGAAACGATTGGACAACGCTGAACTTTTTAATCTACCGATCATTGTTTGCAGCAGCAATCACCAGTCCATTGTATCCACTCAACTGCTCGCTGCAAACAAGCAAGCACAGATGATTATTCAGGAACCGGAAGGTCGCGATACGGCGGCTGCCATCGCACTGGCTGTTCAGGTCGCCAAAGCTGATGCATCCGAGCAGTTCCTTGTTATGCCTTCAGACCATGAAATAGAAGATTTGGAGGGTTTTCAAAATACAATCAAACAAGCACAACCTATCGTTGCCAATCACGACCGTATTGTAACCTTGGGCATTGAACCTGCCTATCCGGAAACCGGGTTTGGCTATATTCGTGCTGGCCAATCCTTGGGCAACTCGAATTGTAATGCCTTGTTGGAATTTATCGAAAAACCCAATGCTGCCAAGGCAGAAATTCTCGTGCAAGAACAAAACATTTATTGGAATGCCGGTATTTTCTTTTTTAGCGATCTTATTATTCGCAATGAGTTTCTTGTGCATTCAGCCGGTATTTTCAACGATGTGGCGCGCTCTGTTGCCATGGGAAAATGGGAAGGCAAAACCTTCACTCCTGATGCAGCAGAATTTTCCAAAGTTAACGCAATTTCGCTGGATTATGCGGTTATGGAAAAAACCGAGTTCGCTTGTGTTGCGCCTTTACAAGCTGATTGGTCAGACATGGGCTCATGGAAAACCGTTTGGGACTTGTCCGAGAAAGACGAAAACCAAAATGTTTCCAGAGGACGATCTTACATTACGGATACACAAAGATCTCTCATTCAGTCTGATGGTCCTGTTGTGGGTGTGTGTGGCCTGGAAGACATTGTGGTTGTCGCCAATCGCGACGCAGTCTTGGTTACTTCAAAAGAAAACCCGCAAGGGGTCAAAAAGCTCGTGGAACAAATGAAGCTCGGCGATGCTTCGGTTGTCAAAAGCCATTGTAGCGAAAGTCGTCCATGGGGGCGTTTTGAAAAAGTCGATAAAGGCGAAACGCATCAGGTGAAAAACATCAAGGTAAAGCCAGGCGCTGAACTCCCACTGCACTATCATTTTCATCGCTGCGAACACTGGATTGTCGTAAAAGGCATTGCAACTGTGACGGTCAAGGAAGACGTTTCGCAATTAATACCAGGGCAACAGGTTTTAATTCCACAAGGTGCAGTTCACGGACTTCAAAACCTTACGGATGAGACTGTCGAGCTTATCGCAGTTCAGTATGGGTCATACTTTGGCGAAGACGATGTTATAAGGGTAGAAGATATTTACGAGTGTTCTGATAATAATAAATCGATACGAAAAGCCGCGGCAGCTTAAGGAGGCGAACGATGAAAAACATATATTTATTTGATGTCGATGGTACTTTAACACCACCGCGCATGCCGATGGACAAGGCCTTTGAAAAATTCTTCGATGGCTTTGCAGGCTCAAACAAAGTGGTTCTTATATCAGGTAGCGATTACAAGAAAATTCAAGAACAGGTGCCGCAAGATATCCTGAATAAATGTGATGGTGTTTACGGCTGTTCGGGTGCTGAATATTTCGAAAATGATGTTCTGGTTCATCGCAAAGAACACAAATTTCCCGGCAAGCTTCTTGAGTTATGCAAAAGCTTTATCGCCCAAAGTTCGTATGATCTCAGATGCGGCACTCATATAGAGGAGCGACCAGGCATGTTGAACATTTCTGCCGTGGGTCGTGACGCCAATGCTGAACAGCGTAAAGCATATCATGCCTGGGACATGGAGCATCAAGAGCGCATCGCCTTTGTTGATCTGATTAATAAAAGCGGGCTTCCCTACGAGGCTTCTGCGGGTGGTGAAATCAGCATTGATATCGTGCCTCAAGGTTGGAACAAGTCGGTTGTGAAGAATGAAGTGCTGTCTAAATACCCTGAGGCACGGCTTACTTTTTTTGGCGACAAGATTGCTCCAAACGGGAATGATCTGCCACTTGCCGAAGCATTAAACGACACAAGCGGCAAACATACGTCCGTTGCTGTTGAGAGTTATGAGGAAACCTGGGGATATTTAAAGGCTAATGTAGTTCATCCAAAAGCACGCGTGGCTTGAGGTTAGTCTAAAAGGTCAGCTTCTGGGCTGACCTTTATTATTCCCAGCCTTCTTTTTTGCGATAAATCGTTGAAGGGCTCAGTTTTAACATTTCTGATGCCTTTGGAATGCTGTTATTGCAATGTTGAATGGCTGCTTCAATCACGTGCCTTTCGATCTCTGCAAAATCCTGGTTGAGATTTACCGAAAGCGGTATGCCATTTTCACCAAAGTCTGCATTAGCGTTATTGCCCAGATTTCTTGGCAAGGATGAGGTATCTATGCCGAGCATATCGTGCGTTACATATTCCGCATCGTTTAGAATAACGACCTTGCGAATGGTATTTTGTAGTTCACGAATGTTACCAGGCCAAGAATAGGTCAGAAGCGCATTTTCAGCTTCTTCAGTAAAGCCAACAAAGGACTTGCCTTCCTCTTCCGACATTTCGGACAGGAATACTTTTGCAATTTCAACGGCGTCACCTTCTCGCTCCCTCAAAGCTGGTAGCTGTAGGGGCAAAACGTGTAGTCGATAGTAAAGATCCTCCCTGAAACGTCCTTCGGCCACCTCAACCATAGGATCTCTATTTGTCGCACAGAGAATGCGCACATCCACACGGGTTTGTTTATCGCTGCCTACTTTTTGTACGATGCCGGTTTGCAAAAATCGTAATAGTTTTGATTGAAGATTGAGATCCATCTCGCAGATTTCGTCAAGAAAGAGCGTCCCGCCATCTGCCGTTATGGCCGCACCCGTTCTATCTGAGGTCGCGCCTGTAAATGCGCCTGCCTTATGGCCAAAGATTTCAGATTCAATCAAGTCTTTGGGAATGGCCGCACAGTTCAAGGGTACAAATGCGGAGCTTTTTCTTGGGCTGGCATCATGGATGGACTGGGCGCAGACTTCCTTGCCGGTGCCGCTTTCACCCGTAATGAAAACGCTTGCCTTTGACTGGGCAATTGAATCAATCATGCGATAAACCGCAATCATCGGAAGGCTTGAGCCTGTAAACCCGTGCTTGCTTTTTTTGGATGACCGTTTCTTGATTTCTTTTACGGTGCTTTGAATGACCTCGCGCTCAAGCGCATTGCGCACGGTAGTCACCAAACGCTCTTCAGCAGCAGGCTTGATCAGAAAATCATAGGCACCCATACGCATGGCTTCCACGGCAATATTGATGGAGCCACTGGCTGTAACAATTACAAACGTAACGTCCAGGCCTTCTTCTTTCGCCATTTTGACGACTTGCTGGCCCTTCATGTCAGGCAAATCAAGATCGAGTAAAACGGCCTTGTATTTTCCGGTTCTAAGCTGCTCAATGCCTTCTGTGCCGGTGCCAGCAATCGTTGCATGCATGCCAGATTTTTTCAGCCACTTTTCGAACACCAAAGCAATGGATGCTGTATCTTCAATAATTAGAATATTTGAATGCGTCATTATACCAAATCTTTTATTTAGAACCTTCAGCCTTACTCACGTAATAAGTTTCCAGCGCTTCAGTTGACTCAATGATTGATTGAGCTTTTTTGATTAACTGAGTGGCTTCTTCATACAGGTTTTCACCATCCTCATTTAAACATAATTGATTAACATTGCTTGCAAGCTCGCATAATTGGTTTGCACCAAACATGCCTGATACGCCTTGTATGCCGTGCGAGGCTTTCTCCAACAGTACTGTATCTTTGTGTTCCAGTCCGTCATTGGCATTTGAAAGGTATCGCTTAACATCCTTGTTAAACTCATTAAACAGATTGCTCACCGCTTCCGGCTTCATATCTTCCAGAATAGAATCCAATACGGACATGTCAAAACCTGAAACATTTGGTTCTTCTGTTATCACTTCCGACATGAGATTATCATGCTCAAGCTGAAGATTATCTGATATAACCTTTACAAGCTGTTCTCTTGAGAACGGTTTTGGTACAAACCCATCCATACCTGCATTGGTAATTTTTTCCTGGTCTTCCTTGCTTGCATAGGCTGTGAACGCGATGATCGGAAGTGCGGACTTTCTTTCATCCGCTATCTTCCTGATTTTTGCAGTAGCTTCAAATCCATTTAACTCAGGCATGGAGATATCCATTAATATGATGTCAAAGTCATGCATCATTACTTTTTCTACAGCTTCAATGCCGTTGTTTGCTATTTCGAAGCTACACCCAAAATGCTTAAGATATCTGGAAGTGATTAGCTGGTTGGTTTTATTATCTTCCGCAATCAGAACTTTGATTTGCGATAAACCTGATGAAATATTTTCAACGATTTCATTTCTGTTTTGATGATCGATATATTCGTTCTCGCAAGCTTCCAGCGACAGGTTGAACCAAAACTTTGAACCTTTTCCAGGATTACTGGACAGACCTATTTCACCATTCATATTCTCTACAAGCGCCTTACAAATTGCAAGACCAAGGCCAGTACCCCCAAACTTGTTTGAATAACTTGCATCTATGGTCGAAAACTCCGAGAACAGATCCTGGTGCTTTTCTGGTGGAATACCTATTCCGGTATCTTTTACAGAAAACGATATTACATCATTTGATCTGGTTTCAATCAAAATCTCAACTTTGCCCTTTGGTGTAAATTTTATGGCATTCCAAGACAGATTAAGAAGTATCTGACGAATCCGCGCAGCGTCTCCCATCAAAAACTGAGGTATTGTATCATCTATTTCGCAGATAAGTTTCAGTTGTTTATCATCTGCGTGAGGTTGTATGAGATTGATAACAGATGCGACCAACTCACGTAAATTAAAAGGCTTGTTTTCAATCTCAAACTTGCCGGCTTCGAGCTTGGAAAAGTCCAGTAGATCATTGATGATAGCTAGTAGTGACTGCCCAGACTCTGATGCTGTTTCCAGCAATTGCCGCTGATCTTCATCCAACGGTGTTTCCTTGAGGAGGCCATGGATTCCCAACACACCATTGAGCGGAGTTCTGATTTCATGGCTCATCATAGCGAGGAAGCTTGTCTTGGCGCGGGTTGCCATTTCTGCAGAGTTTTTTGCACCCAATAGTTGCGCTTCAAATGATTTCCTTTCAGAAATATCGCGCGCATAACCAATAAACAGCTTGCCGGTTGCGCCTTCTATTTCGCGAATTGCCAATTCAATTTGAATTTCCTCGCCACTTGCGTGCAGACCTTCAATCTCAATACGATTGTTAAGTACAGGCCCGTCCCCTGTTTTTAGATAGTGGTTCATCCCCTTGTCATGCGCATCACGATAGCGATGTGGAATAATAACGTCGCTGAGTTTCTTGTTTGCAATTTCATCAAATTTATGACCAAAAATTTCTTCTGCAGCCGGGTTGAAATTTCTTATTTTGCCCTGATCATCGATAATGATAATAGCATCCATGGCTGCGTTCATCGCATTTTCAAATTGTGCCTTTGCCCGCATCTCGTTTGCCAACGCCTGTGTTCTTTGTGAAACATCGCGGATAAAGCCCGCAAAACAGACCCTTCCTGAGGCGTTGAATTCTGAAATTGAAAGCTCAATATCGAATTCCGTGCCATCGCGTTTTACGCCAGTGGTTTCAAAACTGTGGCCTACAAGATCGCTTTGGTCTGTTTCCAAATAGTGGCTGATGGCGTATTTTAGTAATTCCGCATTTTCTTCGGACATCAAAATTGAAACGTTCTGTCCTACGAGTTCAGAATCCTTGTAATTGAACAGATTTTCAATAGCCGGGTTTAATCTCTCAATTTGACCGTGGCGATCAACGATTACGACGCCATCCACTGAGGATTGTAATAGCTCTTCAAAAATCTGGATGTTTTCTTCTGCCTTGAGATTTGCGATTGCTAGGTCTTCAATATGTGCTGTGTTTGCAACAAACTGGCGTGCGCTTTTTGTATAAATGGCCAGAATAAACACTACTGCGGCATAGCCTGCCGCCAATTCAAAGACTGCACCGACCAGCATTTTATCCGAAGCAATAAATTCGGCATAAGACGTGGTGATATTTGCACCCCTTATCATGGCTAACGAAAAAAGTCCCAGCCAGCCAGTTAGAACGGTAACCCCTGCAACCAATACGCTCCATGGATCAGAGCGCAAAACCCGCACTACTGTGTAAAGAACAAGAAAAATAACCGTGGGTGTTTTGAAAGTAGCTTCCAGAGGCAGGCTGTATGCAAGATTATATGAAAGCATCAATCCAAAGATCAGCATACCATCAAAGACGGTAAGGATATGCGAATAGAAGGTACTCAGCTGAACAGCATATGATGCCCTAACTCTTAAAAGCGAGGTCATCAGGATCATTGTCGCAATGCCGATCGTTACCGCACTGATGGTTTCCCATTGGTTTTTCGATGCTGAAAGAATGTGCAAAAGGAAAATCGTAAACGCCATGAGCGCTTGCAACATAGCAATTGCACGCTCGCCCTTACGGTCATTATTAGCCAGTATTTCTTTTATTCTGTTGTTTTCCATAACGCGATACTCTGAAAAAATCCAACCTCAGAGTACCGCCTTTCAATAACTTTAAAGTTAAAGAAAACAAGATTTCTAATCTATATTGATAAAAAATTCCTTTTTATCAGGTTTTGGGCGACCTAACTTCGCATGTTTGCGCCATTGGCATCATAAATCGCACCGTTTATCACTTCCGCATCATGTAATTCGCCAAGAATTTCCACTTGTAGTTTGCTACCAGGAGTTGCGCAGTCAGAACTCACGTAGGCCAATGCCATTGATTTTTTGACATGATGCGCATAGCCGCCCGAGGTAATGTAGCCAACAGCCTCATCGCCTTTCAGAACAGCTTCATCCAGCGTGACGTCGATGTCGCTATCAATCACAAGGCTTACAAGCTTGCGTGCAACGCCTTCTTCCCTGAATTTTAAAGTGGCTTCCTTGCCAGTGAAATCTTTTTTCCAATTGATGAAAACATCCATGCCACTTTCTATAGCGTTAAAGTCTGGTCTGAACTCCAGCCCCCAAGCGCCCCAACCTTTTTCAAGGCGCAGCGACATCAGGCATCTGTTACCGTACCATTTGTAACCAAGATCGCTGCCTGCTTCCTCAATCGCTTCCGAGAGTTTCAGAAGGTACTGCGGTCGGCAATAAATCTCATAACCCAATTCGCCAGAAAAACTGATGCGGTTCAAGATAACCGGTACACCACCCACAAAGGTCTTGCGTGTGTCGCGGAATTTTAGCGCTTCAGCACTCACATCATCGCGGGTTATGCGTGAAAGAAGCTCTCGGGATTTAGGACCTGAAATCGCAATCCCGTGCCACTCCTGCGTTTGGTTTTCGTAGGACACTGTATCAGGCAAGGTCTTTGCAAAGAAACGGCTATGCGCGTCCTGCATTGCGCCAGAGCCAAACAGCATGAATTCATCTTCACCCAAACAGGCAACCGTCAGATCACCATAAAGCCGCCCTTTAGGCGTTAGCATCGGTGTCAATGTGATACGGCCTGGTTTTGGAATGTAACCAGCCATGGTTTTGTCCAGCCATTCGCGCGCGCCCTTACCCTTGATTGAGTGTTTGGCAAAGTTTGCAACTTCGATGCCGCCAACACCTGTTCGAACAGCTTCGACTTCCTTGGCTACATAGTCATGGCTACGGTTGCGTTCAAACATCGGTTCTTCATGTGCATCTTCAGGGCCATCTGCAAACCAGAGTGCATGCTCAAGACCAAACGACTGGCCCATACGCGCACCCTTAGCGACAAGTCGATCGTAGAGCGCAGTTGTTTGCTGTTTTCTTCCCTTTGGCAGCGTCTCATTCGGGAAGGTCATGACGAAGCGACGTTCGTAATTTTCGGTCGATTTTACCGTACCCCAGTCAGGGCTTGCCCAATCGCCAAAACGCGCAACGTCCATGGCCCAAACATCGATGGAAGGCTCGCCGTCAATCATCCACTCCGCCATGGTCAGCCCGACACCACCACCCTGACAGAACCCGGCCATGACACCCACCGCACACCAATAATTATGCATGCCAGGAACAGGGCCAATCATCGGGTTGCCGTCGGGGCCAAAGGTGAACGGCCCGTTGATGGTTTGGCGGATACCGGCAGTTGCAAGCGCTGGAATACGCTCAAATCCCAACTCCAGACGTTCTGCAATATGTTCAAGATTTGGGTTTAATAGTTCATGCCCAAAGTCCCAAGGCGTTCCTTCTACTTTCCAGGGAACACCGACTGGCTCATAAGTGCCAAGCAGCATGCCATCGCGTTCCTGGCGGAAATATATGTTTGCTTCGTAGTCAATGCCGCATGGCAAACGCGAACCAAACTCCGCAACTTCATCAATCCGCTCAGTGAGCAGGTAATGGTGCTCCATCGGCTGAACAGGCGGGTGAATGCCGGCCATTTGTCCGACTTCCCTCGCCCACAATCCACCGCAGTTTACAACATGTTCTGCAATAACAACGCCCTTGTCTGACGTGACCTCCCATTGCCCGTCCGGGCGCTGTCTTGTGGCGGTCACAGGGGTATGGGTGAAATATTGCGCCCCGTAATGACGAGCAGCCTTTGCAAATGCGTATGTCGTGCCGGAGGGATCAAGATCACCATCCTGATCATCCCAAAGGGCGGCATGAAAATGCTTTGGATCAATTAACGGATGGCGCTCGGCGACTTCCTGCGGTGAAATAAATTCCTGTTCAAGTCCCATGTAACGCGCCTTGGAGCGTTCACGCTTTAAATAATCATACCAGGTTTTATTGGATGCGAGATAGAACCCGCCTGTAAGATTAAGCCCGATGTTCTGACCTGACAGTTCTTCTATCTCTTTATAAAGATTGATGGTGTAGCTTTGTAATCGCGAAATATTGGGATCAGAACTGATGGTATGAATCTGTCCCGCAGCATGCCATGAAGAGCCAGACGTTAATTCGCTGCGCTCCAGCAAAATTGTTTCTTTCCAACCAAATTTCGCCAAATGATAGAGAATGGAACACCCTACAACACCACCCCCAATGACAACACACTTGGCATGAGTTGGAAGCTTTTTCTTATCCGCTGTTTCATCTTTCTGAATATTCAGCGTTGATTGTGCCATCGTATCTATGGTCATTGGGTTCCTCGTCGGTATCTTTGTTAATGCACAAGCTATTCGCAGTTTTTATAATTGTCAGGTTCTAAACGCGACGAGCCTTCTTTAATTCCGAAACCGCTTAAATTTTTCTGGTCGATGCACGTTCCATAAATTCTAGGTCGATCGCTTGTGCAAACTGTTTGGGCGGCAAACCCGTATCGCTCATTTTCAACAGCGTATCCGCTGCCTGAACTCCTATGCGCTTGGCAGGAAGACGCACGGTCGTAAGCGCAGGTTCCAAATGTTCCGAACCGCCAAAATCGCCAATACCAATGATGGAAATATCACCAGGCACATTAATGCCCAGACTTTGACAGGCATAGATAAAACCGTGGGCAATGACGTCGTTACAACAAATGAACGCGCTTGGCGGTTTATCTTGTAAAACGGACTTCGCCAGAGTTTTTGCCGCTCCAATATCATAAGCGCATGTCAAAATTCGATTGGGCGCCATCTTTATCTTGTTTGCTTTCAGCGTATCCAATGCGCCTGATAAGCGATCACGCGCTCTGTCATTGGATTTGGTATCGGGAAAGACGCAAGCAATGTCAGTATGCCCAAGCTCTATCAGATGCTGTGCTACCCATTGCCCAGCCTTGTAATTGTCCATGCCGATGCATGGAATTTTTGAATCCTTGTGATAATTCCAAACCGAAATTACCGGAATATCCCTTTGCGCAAGCATGTTAAAAGGAACTGCTTCATGATCAAATCCGATCAGTGCAATCCCATCAATTCGACGCTCAAGCAGCGAACGTACAATGGCTGTTTCCATCGCAAGATCATACCCATGTGCCGCGATGAGCATGGTTCGGTCTCTCTCTTGAAGGCGTGCAGAAAAAGCCTCAATCAACTCTGAAAAAATTGCGTTATCGATGGTTGGGACAATCAAGCCAAACGTGCCTGAAAAACCGTTATGCAACGTTCCAGCCATGCGGTCGCGAATATAGCCCAAGTCAGCTGCGGCTTTTTCAATGCGATTGCGGGTTGGGCCTTTGACAATATCCGGCGCATTGTAAAACCTTGAAACAGTCGCAGGGGAAACACCTGCAAGCTTTGCAACCTCGATGATGCCAGGCGCACCTTTTCTGGATCTTGTTCTTTTTTCCATTTCATTGTCCTCTTGGAAAACTATTCCCAATTTGTCTCAAAAAGTAAAATGAAAACGTTTGCATTTTTATTTTCACGATTTAGCATCAGGGTTGGAGGATAGATACTGTATGGAATTTTTGAGTTACTTTGGTGGGGTTTTTGAACCTACTGCATTTCTGCTGTTGCTCGGGGGAACAATTGGCGGACTGATATTAGGTGCAACACCAGGCTTGTCGCCAACCATGGCTGTAGCTCTGCTCATTCCATTTACCTTTCACCTATCACCGACACAGGGGCTTATTCTGCTGGGGGCAGCTTATACGTCCACTGTGGCGGGGGGTGCGGTGAGCGCTATCCTTCTTAAAATCCCGGGGGCACCAGCCAATATAGCAACAGCCTTAGATGGCAATGCTATGGCAAAAAACGGTGAGGGGGCCAGAGCACTCCACCTATCATTCCTGTCATCAGGGATAGGTGGAGTAATCGGGGTATTACTTTTGATTTTCCTAACACCAGTGCTGGCCAAATGGGCGCTTGCCTTTGGTCCTTCACACCTTTTCTGGATGGCTATTTTAGGTGTGACGGTGATTGGTTCTCTAGATTCGAAGTCCTTTGTGAAAGGTCTGCTTTCAGGCTGCATCGGCCTGTGGCTATCGATGATCGGATTTGATGATAATCTTGGTGCACAGCGTTTTATTTTTACAGACGCACTGGCTGGCGGCATTAACATCATCGCAGCGCTCATCGGTTTGTTTGCGATACCGCAGGTTTTGGACATGTTTTCAAAAGGACGTGACAGTTCTGTAATTGAGGCTATTGAGGTTCCAAAACAACGGTTCATGGACTCTCTTAAAGAAATTTCACGCAGCGGGCGTTCGCTTTCCATCGGCACAATCTTTGGCAGCATCATCGGTCTTATTCCAGGTGTAGGCGGACAGATTGCTGGCCTTGTTGCGTACGATCAGGCCAAGAAATTTTCACCTGAAAAAGAGAAATTCGGTACTGGTCATCCTGAAGGATTAATCGCTGCTGAATCCGCCAACAATGCCATGGTGGGCCCATCACTTGTACCACTTCTAACGTTATCGATTCCCGGCAGTCCGACTGCAGCGGTTCTGCTGGGTGGGCTAATTATTCATGGCATTTTCCCGGGCTCTGATCTGTTTGATAACCATCCACAGGTGGCATGGACGTTCATCAACTCCATGCTGGTTGGTCAAATTCTGATGGTAATCTTTGGCATTTATACCGCAACCTGGGCTGCCAGAATTGCACGTGCGCCTGTTACTATCATGGCGGCGGCGGTGATGGTCCTGGCGCTCTTTGGTGCTTATTCCGTTCAGCAATCCATGGGGGATGTCTACGTCATGTTGGCCTTGGGTGTTGGCATGTTCTTCCTTGAAAAGTTCGGTTTCTCAGCAGCACCTT
>CALFBU010000017.1 GCA_937951455.1 uncultured Rhizobiaceae group bacterium | reverse complement strand
CACTGGGTGCGCATGAGCAGCATGGACCGCATTTACCATTTGAGACTGATACCATCATTGCGAAAGGTATGGCCTGTGCCTTGGCTGAACGTCTGGAAGAAGATTTGCCGGTTACGTTTTTGCCAACTGAACCCGTTGGTTATTCAATTGAGCATATGGATTTTGAGGGTAGCAAAACGCTTGCCTTTGATGAGGCCGTGGAGCGTTGGGTTGGTATTGGCGAGAAGCTTCACGCCCAAGGTATCAGCAAAATGATGATCCTGAATGCGCATGGTGGGAATTCGCCACTGATGACGATTGTAGCAACTGAACTTCGAGTTAAGTTTAACATGTTTTGCGTCGCGACCAGCTGGACGCGTTTCATCGTTGCTGGTGATGTGGTGAGCCATGAAGAAAAAGCTTACGGCATTCATGGAGGTGATATTGAAACCTCCGTTGTTCTGGCGCTTGCACCGCAAACAGTGGATATGGATCAGGCCGAAAACTTTTCCAATTATCAGGAAACGCTGAGCCAGGATAATAAACACCTTCGTGCCTATGGGCCGCATGCGTTTGGGTGGAAAGCGCAGGATTTAAATGCACAAGGTGTAAATGGCGATGCTTCCGCTGCAACCGCTGCAAAGGGTGAAGCTTTGATTGCGCAAGCGGCTAATGGACTCTGCGAGCTCATCGAAGAAATGAACCGCTTTGATGTTTCTATTTTGAAGTAGATTCGTTTGCGATTTCTAGAATGGATTTGATAATCTGTTCGCTTGCCACATAGTCCGGTTTGTGACCTACACCTTCAAGCACAAAGAGTTTTGACTGTTTGATGTCTTTTGACAGACCATTGATGGAATGAATCTCAAGACTCACAATGTCGTCTTCATCGCCATGATAAATGTGCGTTGGAGCAGTTATTTCCTTGTAGCGATTTTGGAATTTTTCGACATGCGCATGAACGCGTGCAACATCTTTTGCATTGGAATGAAAGTTTGATGGAACCAATGCCAGTTTCGTGGCCGAGGTTTCTTTGTAATCTGATGGCATCTCATTTGGCAAAAAAAGCCGCTTGATGGCATTTGGATATATATAATGTCCTGCAACGGGTGCCAATGTTCTCGAAAACAACCAACCCAGGATGGGCGTGTTGCCAAGATCGTAATGCCAGTCGACGCCTGTATGCCAAGGGTGCGTAACGGGTGCAAGCAGGATTAGCCCCGCGGTTTTTTCGGGGTATAAAACGCCAAAGGCGGAGGTCAAAGCGCCGCCAAAAGAGTGACCTACGACAATCGCTTTTTCAATTTTTAATTCTTCCATAAGCTTGGCAACTGAACTTGTCTGTATGGCAACGTCGTTTGAACCCTCAAAACTCTCGGAATAGCCTTGGCCTGGACGGTCCAGGAAAATTACCCTGAACTTGCTTTCCAGCGGTTTACGATAAATCGGCATGGGGTCTTGAAGATTGCCGCCAGCGCCGTGGATGAAGATTATAGCTGGTTTGGCTTTGTCGGAAATTTCGCCTGTATCAAAATAATGCAGTTTAGCGCCATTGATTGTTTTGAATTTTCCTATAGGTGGAAAATTATTCTGGATGTTCTTGGAAATGATATAGGCGTAAATAAAAAGAGTGGTAAGCGTTAAAGCAAGCAACCCCAGAAACAGTTTGAAAATGAGTGCCATTGTGAAAATTAGGTTCTACTGCCTGCAAGTTCTTCTTCGAGGGCGATGACTGCATCTTGTGCTGCTTTATTTGCAGGATAAATTTCCAAAACACGATACCAAGCCTTGAGCGCGTCTTTATTGCGATCCAGTCTTTGCATGATAACCGCCAAACCAGAGAGTGCACCAAAATGCCTTGGCTCCAGGGCCAGCGTTTTTTCTATATCAGCCAGTGAGCGACCGTAGTCCAGTTTTGTAAAATATAACGTGGCTCTCCTATTCCAGGCTTCAGAATATTCAGGCTTTAATACGATGACCTGGTCAAGAAGGTCTTCTGCTTTTGCATAGTCCTCATCTCGCATCGCTCTTGCAGCCCATGACATCAAAAGGTCGATGCTTTTTGAACCAGATGCGGTCCACTCACGCCAGATCATTCTTGCTGTTGCGCTTGCGGATGATTTCTTTGGATCTTTCTTTAATTGCTCAAACAAACGATCCAGTGTTGCTTGGCTTTCAATCACCGCGTCGTTGTTTTCAGGCGGTAAAATGGGCTGAATAGTTTCTTCATCCGGCGGAGTGATGCTTTGTTGCGCAAGCGCAATTGACGGGGTTGCCAGAAGTAAGCTTGAAATTAAAAGTGCTTGCAAGGTTTTCATACCTGTAAGGGTAGCGCAGGATTTGAAAACGTCAAATAGTGTTTTTTCCTTATTACAAAAGAGTGATGGCGGCTGTGAATTAACACAGACCGCCATCAAAACATTCAAATTTGTAAATCAGGTTTTAGCCCTGACGCGCCTTGAAGCGTGGGTTTACTTTATTGATAATGTAAACACGACCCTTGCGACGAACCATACGGTTTGCGCGGTGACGACCCTTAAGGGATTTGAGAGAATTTTTGATTTTCATAAGTCTATACCTATTTGTGCCATTATGGCGGGGTTACGAACCTTCTTTTGCGGGTTCTTCCAATTCATAAAAGAACGCGCCTGCAATTAAGCGGACGCGTCTCGTGAGAGGGTGATAATCACTTATCAGCTTAATGTCAACTTTTGATACGTTAAGACAGAATATGTAAAATGTTATTATTCCCCAGCCTGTAGCGGGGTATAAGCAGGTTTCTTGGAGCAACGCCTTTGATGACGCGACCGGCCAGATCATAATGCGTTGCGCAACATGGACAAAGCCAACCGTTGAAATCGCCTTGATTGGCGTTGGTTGCGCATTTCTGGGTGTGTGTGCAGATGCTGATTACAGCAATGAATGCTGAATTTCCCGCAATGCTTCGGTTCGCATTGGTTGCCGGGTCCTGTTCGTGCAGCAATTGATTGTTGGCGTATGGATCATGCAAGCCCGGGCCATATAGTCTTTCTGCTTCTTCCATTTCAGCATTTGTTCTGTAGCGTACGGAAAGCGGACTGCCTTTGAAGACAAAGGTTTTTGTCTCGCCTTCTGCAATTTGGTTTAAATCGATTTTTAGATCGCTTGCTGTTTGAAATTCGCTTGGTGTATTTGCTGCTCTGGTTAGCATCCATAAAAAAGAGCCCAGGCCAAATGCGCCCATGCCTAGAATTGCGCGGTTTAAAAGTTTGCGCTTGCCAGCATTTTGCAGTTCTTCTTCAAATTTCTGCTTGTTGTCCATGGCATTAAAACTATGTCAGTTATCTGCTGGGTCAAAGGTCTGGGTAGTAATTTTATTCATAAATCTTTCAAGTCGTGTTTGGTATGGCAATGGTCGCATAGGGTCGCAACTTTTTTGCCGCAAGAGAATTTATTGCAGTCTATGGGCAGTGTAAGTTATACAACTGCAAAACCATCTATCAGGATCTAAATACATGGCTAGATTTTCTGCCTTTGCAGTTGCTAAAGAAGCGATGCGCTCCAACAAGGGTTGGACGAAACAGTGGGAAAACCCTGAACCAAAATCAAGCTACGATGTGATTATCGTCGGCGCTGGTGGGCATGGCCTTGCTACGGCTTACTATTTGGCGAAAGAACACGGCATTACCAATGTAGCCGTTCTTGAAAAAGGCTGGCTGGGCGGTGGTAATACGGGTCGTAATACGACGATTATCCGTTCCAATTATCTCTATGATGAATCTGCCGGCATGTATAACCATGCGATTAATCTTTGGGAGAATCTCTCGCAGGAACTGAACTATAATGTCATGTTCTCACAACGCGGCGTTATGATGATGGCGCATAACGTGCATGACTGTCAGGTATTTCAACGCCATGTTCATGCAAACCGCTTGAACGGTGTTGATAACACATGGCTAACACCAGAAGAAGCCAAGGCATTTTGTCCACCATTAAGCATTTCAAAATCTGCTCGTTATCCGGTTATGGGTGCGGCATTGCAAAAGCGCGGTGGCGTCGCCCGTCACGATGCGGTTGCCTGGGGCTATGCGCGTAAAGCGTCTGAAATGGGCGTTCACATCATTCAGCAATGTGAAGTTAAAGGCATCAACCGTGATGCTTCCGGCGCAGTAACAGGCGTTGAGACAACGCGCGGCACCATCGGTGCCAAGCAAGTAGGT
>CALFBU010000016.1 GCA_937951455.1 uncultured Rhizobiaceae group bacterium | reverse complement strand
GGTTTGCCTACATGGCCGAACTTCAGGGTTAGCGCTTCAGCACCAGCCTGCGTGGCAAATAGCATTAAGGCAACAGTGCCTAGTAGTTTTGATTTTAGTCCCATGGTTAATCTCCTCCGTGAAAAATTAATCGTACTTGTTTTAAGTATTCCTCTTACTCTGCAGCCATGGCTTTGGCTTCAGAATTCTTCAAATGCTCCAATGCCGCCATCACACCTCCTGCATGATGCGGCACCCCTGCCTTGTCCAGTCCCATTTCGACGCCGGATAAAGTTGCCATAAGCATCAGATCATTAAAGTCGCCCAGATGTCCAATCCGGAAAACCTTGTCGGCAACTTTCGAAAGTCCATTACCTAGTGATATATCATAATGTTCAAGTGTTGTTGCGCGAAAGCCATCTGCGCTATGGCCTTCCGGTAACAATACGGCAGTCAATACGCCGCTTTCCTGCCCTTGCTGATTGCACAAGACATCCAAGCCCCATGCCCTTACAGTAGCACGCGCAGCAGCTCCGTGCCTTGCATGACGTGCAAATACATTATCCAACCCTTCTTCATGCAGCATATCTATTGCTTCATTCAAACCGTAGAGCAGATTGGTTGCAGGGGTATAAGGAAAATATCCTTTTTCATTGGGACCAATCATGTCCTCCCAATCCCAATAACTACGCTGCAAGCCGGCAGACTTATTAGCTTTCAATGCTTTTTCACTTGCAGCATTGAAAGAAAGACCGGGCGGTAACATCAGACCTTTTTGTGAGCCAGAAACTGTAACATCCACGCCCCACTCATCGTGTTGATAATCAATCGAGGCAAGGCCGGAAATAGTATCTACCATAAGCAAGGCTGGATGGTTTGCATTATCCATAGCTTTTCTAACCGCTGCTATGGGTGAAACGGAGCCGGTTGAGGTTTCGTTATGCACAACACAAACAGCCTTGATTTCATGATTTTTATCTTCTGCAAGATAAGCTTCAATTTTGTCAGGATCAGCGCCACCACGCCAATCTCCTTCGATGAATTCCGGCTTCAAGCCAATACGTTCTGCCAGACTTTTCCACAGGGTTGCAAAATGACCGGTTTCAAACATCAAAACGCGATCGCCAGGAGAAAGAACATTCACCAAGGCAGCTTCCCAGGCCCCTGTTCCTGACGCTGGGTAAATAAAGACATTACTTTTTGTTTTGAAAATTGTTTTGATGCCATCGAGTGATTTTCCACCGACATTAGCGAAATCAGGGCCTCGATGATCTATGGTTTGTGAGGAAATAGCTCGAAGAATCCGGTCTGGCACTGCACTGGGACCGGGTATTTGCAGAAAGTGTCGCCCTGCTTGTCTCATCTATAGTTCCCCTGTTTATTAGGCTTATTATTCAACCATTTCTGCTCATATGGGATATACAAAAATGAGTTGCATAGTGTTTTCAACTTCTGCATATTTAATTTTGAATTCATAATTACGTCAAGCGAAAACTGAGAAAGTTGAAAATGGTCACTGTTTCCAGACCTGGATTTGAGCATAAATTAGCCCGTGAGATTGAGGGAGAAATCCTTTTCGATACTTTTTCTCGTGGGCGATATTCAACCGATGCATCTTTTTATCAAATGATGCCAGCAGGCGTTGTTGTACCCAAGAATGTTGAAGATTTGGAAGCCTGTATAGCTATGGCACGTCAAGAGGATTTTTCCATTCTTGCGCGCGGCGGGGGCACTTCACAGTGCGGCCAAACGGTCAACCATTCGCTTGTTATTGATAATACGAAATACCTCAACAAAATTATCGAACTTGATATTGAGAATGCGCGTTGTGTCGTGGAGCCTGGCATTGTCCTGGATGAACTTAACCGAGCTTTGAAACCACACGGCCTTTGGTTTCCAGTTGATGTTTCAACCGCTTCACGCGCAACAATTGGAGGTATGACGGGCAACAACTCTTGCGGTGGCCGCTCCATACGATACGGCATCATGCGTGATAATGTTTTGTCTATAAAAGGCATTCTCGCCAATGGTAAAAAGAAACATTTTGGACTGCTAGAGTCGGATGCCGACTGCGCGCTTTCATCCGACATGCTTGCGCTAGGTCACGAAAATGCAGATGAAATCAGCAAACGTTTTCCCAATGTTTTGCGACGTGTAGGTGGTTACAATATTGATGCACTTACACCGAAAGCAAAGCCGCAAAATCTTGCACATTTACTCGTGGGCTCTGAAGGGACACTGGCTTATTCAACTGCGATTGAACTTAAACTGGCAAAACTTCCTGCCAATAAAGTTATGGGATTGTGCCACTTTCCAACCTTTTATCAGGCGATGGACGCAACACAACATCTGGTGAAATTGGGTGTGCTAGGGGTTGAACTAATCGATTCAACCATGATTGCGTTGGCCAGAGATATCCCTATTTTCAAACCAACTGTTGAGCAATTTGTCAAAGGTGATCCTGAAGCGCTTTTACTGGTAGAATTTGATAAAGACACTGATCAGGAAAATCTACGCAAGCTGGAACTGCTTGATGAAGCAATGGGAGACTTAGGTTTTTCATGGAAAGGCAAGGATAAAAATTGGGGTGGTGTTGTTCGCCTAACGGAAAACTCACATCAAAATGCTATTGCAGAGATGCGCAAGTCTGGCCTTAACATCATGATGTCGATGAAAAGTGAGGGGAAGCCGGTTTCATTCGTAGAAGATTGCGCAGTCGAATTGCCAGACCTTGCTGAATATACCGCAGGTCTTACGGATATCTTTGAAAAACATGGCACAAAAGGCACTTGGTATGCACATGCATCGGTTGGATGTTTGCACGTGCGCCCAGTTTTAAATCTGAGACTGGATCAGGATGTAAAAACCATGCGCTCGATTGCTGAACAGGCGTTTGAGCTTGTACGCAAATACAAAGGCTCACACTCAGGCGAGCATGGCGACGGCATTGTTCGTTCTGAATTTCATGAGGAAATGTTTGGAAAGAAAATCATCGCAACTTTTGAAGAAGTGAAACAAAAGTTCGACCCTTCAGGGATATTTAATCCGGGTAAAATTGTATCCCCGCCGAAAATGGATGACCGATCGCTTTTCCGCTATCCTGAAAATTACACAGTAAAAGATTTTGACACTGCTCTTGACTGGTCTGAATGGCCTGGTGCTGCAGGTGGTTTTCAAGGGGCTGTTGAAATGTGTAACAACAACGGCGCCTGCAGAAAGCTAAAAGGGGGTGCGATGTGCCCCTCTTACCGCGTCACACGTAATGAGCGCGATCTAACAAGAGGCCGCGCCAACACATTACGATTGGCAATATCAGGTCAATTGGGTGAGGATGCCTTTTCATCAGACGAGATGATGGAAACCATGAAGCTTTGCGTTTCCTGCAAGGGCTGTAAACGCGAATGCCCCACAGGCGTTGATATGGCTAGAATGAAGATTGAAGTTCTTTCAGCCCGTGCAAAGCAAAAAGGCGTATCGTTACATGATAGATTGGTGGCATATCTGCCTCGGTATGCACAGATGGCGTCCAAATTCCCTTGGTTGGTAAATGCCAGAAATAGCATTCCAGGACTTGCAAAAATTCTTGAAAGACCAACTGGTTTTACTGCAAAGCGTGATTTGCCTGAGTGGTCCAGCCAGCCATTCCAAAATGACGAAGTTACAATTGGTGATGGTGAAAAAGTTATTCTCTTTGCTGATTGCTTTAACCGCTATTTTGAACCGGAAAACTTGCGTGCAACAACAAAGGTTCTCGAGGCAGCAAACCATTCGATTGAAGTTGCAAAACCTGCAGATGATGACAATCGTCCCCTTTGTTGTGGGCGTACTTTTCTCTCAGCCGGTTTGATCGAAGAGGCAAAGACCGAGGCCCGTCGTCTGATTGATGCCCTTGTTCCGCTTGCAAAAAAGGGCGTTCCAATCATTGGCCTTGAACCAAGCTGCCTTTTAACGCTGCGTGATGAAATACCTGGTTTGTTTCCGGGAGAAGAATCCGCAATAATCGCCGAGAATGCTTTTATGCTTGAGGAATATTTAAATCAGCAGTCCGATAGCGGGAGACTGGCACTGGATTTAAAGTCTCCTGCGGATAGTCTCTTATTGCATGGCCACTGTCACCAAAAGGCTTTTGACATCATGTCGGATATCGAAAAAGTTCTTAGCCTTATACCTGATACGGAAGTAAACACGATAGAATCAAGTTGCTGTGGTATGGCTGGTTCGTTTGGCTACGGGTTGGATACCCATGAAGTATCAACGCAAATGGGTGAAATGGATTTGCTTCCTGCCGTTCGCGCTGCTGATAAAGATACATTGATTGTAGCAGATGGCACTTCCTGCAGGCATCAAATAGCTGGAGGAACAGAACGCCAACCGATGCATGTTGCCCGCGTGCTTGAACTGGCGCTCGACAAGAAAATGGAGTAAGGCTCTTTCCCATGAATATATCAGAAACCATTGCCAGACCTTCCTTGCATGTTGAACTTCTTGATCGCCTCAGGGATTTGATCATTGAAGGAACCCTGCCACCTGGAACGAAAGTTCCCGAACGCGAACTTTGTGAACGTTATGGTGTTTCACGCACTCCAATGCGTGAAGCTTTAAAAGTTCTTGCGGTGGATGGCCTTGTTTGGCTTGAGCCCAATCGTGGCGCTTGGGTTAGCAAGATAACCATTGAAGACCTAGAAGAAGTGTTCCCGGTTATGGGCGCGCTGGAAGCGTTATCAGGTGAATTGGCTTGTGCAAATATTACTGAAGAAGAAATTGAAGTAATCCGAAAAACCCATTTAGAAATGGTGAAGCATTATAAAGCAAGAAATCTCACTTCATATTTTCAATCAAACCAAAGAATTCATGAAGCGATTTTACATGCAGCTGGTAATTCCGAGTTAACAACCATGTATCTCTCATTGGCGGCACGTGTCAGACGCGCAAGATATCTTGCCAATATGACAGAAGAACGCTGGCAAAAAGCTGTTGATGAGCATGAACAAATTCTGGCGGCTTTGGAAAAACGCGACGGTACTGCACTTGGGCAAATTCTACGGCAGCATTTGTCCAGCAAGTTTGAAACTGTTCGCCTATGGCTTGAAAGCAAGGAGTAGCGTTTTTATTCGTTTGGTATAAAATTTTCCTAGATAATGCCCGCCACATTTATCCAGTTTTGGAAATAGCTTTCGGGTTATAGCTTGCCATCAAGTCGTGGAATTTTTCGCCCTGTATCGCGACATGTTCTCTTAAGACAGAGGCGGCCTTCTCCGAGTTTCCGCTTTCGATTGCGGAAACAATTTGATTATGCTCGGACATCGATTGGGGAAG
>CALFBU010000015.1 GCA_937951455.1 uncultured Rhizobiaceae group bacterium | reverse complement strand
ACACCAAGTGCGATGAACCTGCACCATGCATGAAAATCAGATAAGGCTGCCCTTCAACATGATCTTTGCCACCCGTAGAAGCGTAGACTTCGTTTCCATCTATTTCAAATCTCATTTCACAGCCCTCGCTGCCGCTTTCAGTGCCTGATTGAAGTCAGCCTTCAGGTCTTCAATGGATTCAAGACCAACGGACAGCCTGATCATGTCTTCGCTCAACCCACCTGCCTTCATGTCTTCTGCAGAGATATGTGAGTGTGTTGTGGAAGCTGGATGAATGACAAGCGTCTTTGCATCGCCCACATTGGCAAGGTGCGAAGCCAGTTCAACATTCTCGATAAAAGCGCTACCTGCCGCACGGCCACCCTTCACACCAAAGCCAATCATGGAACCAGCTCCATTTGGCAAAAGGCGCATGGCAACTTCATGGTCAGGATGATCTTCCAGTTCAGGGTGTTTCACCCAGGAGACCATCTCATGATTTTTCAAAAACTCAACCATTGCACGCGCATTGGAAATATGGCGCTCCATACGCATTGAAAGCGTTTCAATCCCTTGCAGCAAATGAAACGCATTGGTTGGTGATAGGGCTGGACCGAAATTATACATGCCCTCAGCACGCACACGCATGGTTAAGGCTGACGGGCCGTACTCCTCCCAGAAATTAATACCATCAAGCGCATAATGTGGTGAGGTCAAAGTCGGAAATTTATCATTCTGACCCCAGTTGAAATTACCACCATCAACAACCGCACCACCGATTGCAACACCGTGACCACCCATCCACTTGGTAAGGGAATGCGTGATGACCGCAACACCGTGATCAAACGGCTTAAACAAATATGGCGTACAGAAGGTTGCATCCATCACAACCGGAATGCCGGCCTTATTGGCAATCTCGACAACACGGTCGATATCCAAAACATCCAGTCCCGGATTACCAATCAACTCACAAAAGATGAACTTGGTATTTTCATTGATAGCTGCTTCCATGCCATCCAGATCGCGGCCATGTACAAAGGTTGTCTCAACGCCAAAGCGCGGCATTGTATTTTTGAGCAAATTGATGTTTGCACCATAAAGCTGTGCGGTAGAAACGATGTGATCTCCTGCACTCACAAGCATGGTTGTTGCCAAATGAAGCGCTGCCATGCCAGAAGCACAAGCAGTACAAGCAACGCCACCTTCCATTGCAGCAACACGTTGTTCAAGCACAGCAACCGTTGGGTTTGAAATGCGCGTGTAGAGGTGACCGCCCTCTTCCATGTTATACAGTGCCGCCGCATGGCGACTGTCTTCAAACATGTAGGATGTTGTCTGGTGAATCGGAACAGCTCGCGAGCCGCCCTTTTTATCAGGAACATGACCAGCATGAAGCGCCATGGTTTCAAGGTCGTAAAAATCAGACATAAGGATTCCGCTTTAGCTTGAGTGTAATTTTAAAAATTATCTAACAGGTTTTAAGCAGGAATATCAAATGGAAGCTTTGAAACAATTGCGGTTAAATCACCAACCTCAAGATCAGTCTGAATGGTTACTTTTGAACCGGGCTCACTATAAGCCGTTTCAACAAGGCCAACACCAATGTTGGAATTAACCCGTGGCGACCAAGCAGAAGCTGAAACAAAACCGATAAACGTTTCACCATCTTTTACCGGCCACTTGTGCTGGTTACCAGATGCCAAAGGTTCACCCTCGATTTTATACCCAACAAACTGACGTTTAATGCCATCTTCCTTGATTTTTTTAAGCGCTTCTTTGCCGATAAAATCATCTTCACGGTCAAGCGATACAAACTTGCCAAGACCGACTTCATAAGGATTGGTAAAATCGTCTGTGTCCGCACCATAAGATACCAAACCGCTCTCAAGGCGCTCGATGTAATTTGGCGTACCTGGGCCAATGTCATAGGGCTGGCCTGCCTCTTTTACGATGTCCCACAGTTCGCCACCGCGCAAACCATCCATAAGATAAAGTTCATAGCCACCCTGTTTAGACCAACCTGAACGCGCAACATGCAATGGAATGCCTTTCAAACGTGCTTCGCGGTGTCCGAAGTATTTTAAATCGCGCACCCAGTCGCCGAACAAGTCACTGACAACCTCAACAGCCTTTGGTCCCTGAATAGCAAGTGGTGAAACATCCGGCTCATGAATTGACACATTAAGCCCGCGCTCGGCAGCAATGGCTCTTGAGAAAAGCAATACATCGCTATCTGCAATGGACAGCCAATATTCATCTTCTGCGATTGGTAAAAGCACAGGGTCATTGATCAAGGTTCCACGGTGATCGCACAATGGCACATAGCGCCCCTGCCCGATGTTTAGCGCGCCTAAATCGCGCGTTGTTAAGTAGCGCGCAAGCTTTTCAGCATCAGGACCTTTGAGCAAAACCTGACGTTCAACCGCCACATCCCACATGGCAACCCCATTGATAAGACGATCATACTCAGCAGCGGGATCACCGTAGCCAGTGGGCATATACATATGGTTATAAACGGAGAATGATGTGACACCATCCTCAATGGTTTTGTTGAAATACGGGGATTTGCGCACACGGGCGCCAATTGCAATACCTAAGCTCATAGCGAAAACCTTAAACTCAAAGTTGATTTGAGCCTACATAATCAGATCGAAATTTTTTAAAACGTCAAATTGCGCTATCTAGGTCGTTTTTTAACCATTGAAGGCAACAAAACATGCATTATTCAATCGCTAAAACCAATCAGCATCACCTCATCAAAGGTAAAGCTATATTTATAAATTAAAACATTAAGTATTTATTCAAGTATAATGATGTATTAAACTAAAAGGGACATGCTCCTTATAGTGCGATTGGCTTTTGCCCCAAGCTCTTTTAAGTCAATCGCACCTTTTTTTATAAATTCAAATTTCCTTCACTTACTATTACTGCGTCACCTGTAATAGAAGCGGATTTAAGCTGACCACCTTCCACAAACAGATCAAGTAAGATACGAGACGACCTTCCCATCTCTATTCCCTGATCGATGACAAATCTATGCTCTCCATCTTCAGGCTTTTCACAAGCCATGATTTGCCCTGCAAGCCCCGCAACGGCACTACCCGTTGCAGGATCCTCTGGTATCCCCATGGCTGGGGCAAACATGCGTGCTTGGTAATCAGCGTCAGTTGCTAGTGTCTCTTTTGAATAAACATATATTTCATCTTCCAAACCACGTGGAATATTATGTTGAGTCAACAATGGCGCATTTAAATGAATCGAGTGAAGCGCCTTTAGGCTTGCAAGCGGGAGTGTTGGAAATGGAACACCCGCGTTACAAGCTGCAAATGAGTGCCCCTCTATGCCAATATCCGATGGCGCAAGTCCCAATGTTTTAGCCATAAGCTCGACGTCCAGATCAGCTTCTTTTCGCTCTGGCAGTTTTGGAAGTTCAAAACTTGCAGAATTAGCAGACACCCTACAGGGTATAAGACCAACATTTTCTTCCAGCACCAGTTCAGCGCCGTCTTCCAAGCCATCCAAATGACTCAATAAAACGGCAGTTCCAACCGTCGGATGCCCCGCAAATGGCAGCTCCCTTCCAGGCGTAAAGATGCGAATTTTTGCGCGATTATTTTTATCTTCCGGCGGCATCACAAAGACCGTCTCGGACAAATTAAATTCGCCCGCAATGCGCTGCATCATATCGCTATCAAGCCCTTCACTGTCCAATACAACAGCCAAAGGATTGCCGCACAGCGCTTTATCAGTAAAAACATCAAGAGTAAAAAAGCGGCGCTTCATCATTCCGTCCTTTCAGAACAATCATATCAAATTATTATCAACCGTTCTGGCAATCACTTTTTTGACCGTTAAGCCCTGAACAATGACTGAGAAAAGCACGACTGCAAAGGTCGCCGTGAGCAATAAGGGTTTGCTCTCATTATCTGGCAGTGAAAGCACAAGTGCGACGGATATGCCACCTCGCAAACCACCCCACGTCAAAACCGGAATAGCCCCGCTGGTAAAGGTTCTAAACCTTGAAAGCGTAAGAATGGGTAATGCAACCGCTGCAAATCTTGCGGCAAGCACAAGGGGAATGGTGAGGATAATCAACCAGCCAAAAGAAGGATCGATGGCAACGATCAAAATTTCCAAACCAATCAGTAGAAACAGAACTGAGTTGAGAATTTCATCAATCAGATGCCAGAACGCAAACAGGTGCTCTGCTGTTTTCTCGCTCATACCGACAACCTTGCCTCGGTTACCCAAGAGCAAGCCGGTTACCACCACTGCAATCGGTCCTGACAAATGCAACCGAAGTGCGATCGCGTAGGTCGCCGCAACAATGCCCAGCGATATCAAAATTTCAAGCGTATATTCATCCATTGTTGCCATGGCGCGATACGCAATCCATCCGGTTATCAAACCAAGTACCGCTCCACCGATGGCTTCAACAACAAACAGCTCTGCCACATGCCCAAAATCAATACCCCCATCACCACCGCTAACCGCAATCGCAACTATGATGGTGAAAACTACGACCCCAACGCCATCATTAAACAGAGACTCGCCCGCAATCTTGGCTTCAAGCGCTTGAGGTATATTGACAGATTTCAAAAGGCTTAAAACGGCAACCGGATCCGTTGGTGAAATCAAGGCGCCAAAAACAAGAGCCCATGCATATGGTATATCAATACCAAAAAGGCCTGCCAGAAGCCAAAACCCAGTACCAACGATAAACGTAGATAAAACCACTCCAAAGGTAGCCATCAACAATATTGGCCATTTCTGATCAGCCATTTTATCAAAATTCACATGCAAGGCACCCGCGAATAATAGAAACGCCAACATGCCTTCCATAACTGTCGAATAAAAATCGATTTGTCCGATAATCGATTGAAACGTTTCAGTTAACCCAATCCATGGAAAAAGCTTTTGCGCCAGTAACATTGAAAGCGATGCAAACAGGGATATCATGAGCAGGCCAATAGTATGTGGCAGTTTAAAAAACACATGATTTATCCAACCAAAAAAGGCTGACAAAGCCAGCAGTAGTGAAGCAATTTCAAAAAGTGAAAGCATGTTTGACCCATCTTAAGATTCGAATTTCCCCATTGAGCATTAATTTGCCTGTTTATGTAACCCACTAAGGCTTGCAATCTGCATAAATGCTGATGTTAACTCTCAGCTATATTATGGATTGGGTTAAACATGTCATTTTTAAAAACGTCTCTTGCTAATATTTTCTCGATATTTGCTTTATTATTTTTCTTTGCAACAACACAACTAGCGCTCGCACAAAGTGAAAATTCTGCAGCCCCCGCAGACTTTGAACAACTAATCGACAGCGCGAAAGACAAGGGGCTTAACGTCATTGTTATTTCCCCTGGTGATACCAAGGACGAAATCCAAGACACGGGCCCAACTATTGCAGAGAACGTTCTTACCATTCGATCAGAATTATCCCGCATTTTGAGCAAGGCCTCGCAAGCCCCTATGATTATCTATCAGCGGTTTCAGGCACTGAGCCCTGATGGAACCCTCAACTGGCTATGGATCGCAATTGCAACCGCGATTGGTGGTATTATTATAGGGACTGGCCCATCCATACTGATACGCAAATGGAATCAAAAGCACTTTACTTGGCTTTATAATGAGAACCCTCAAAACCGCGCTGAAAAGATTTCATATCTGCTTTCGCGAGCCATTTTTATTCTCGTCAACGTAAGCATTATGGCGGTAGTAGCCTTGGTCTTTGCGCTAATTTTCGACAAGGGTCACGAACCAACGCGCGTCACCATTGCTGTCATAATTGGCGCCTATGCCGCCTATAAAATATTTAGGCATGTTATTTTGTTCAACTTGCTTGTTCCAGATGCTGCTTCCCATCGTATGATCAACCTAACCGATGAAGAGGCTGACAGCATGCAACGCCTGTGGCGTCGGGCTGCCCTTGCAGTGATTATACTATCGTCATTTTTCGTATGGTTGGCATTTATAGGCCTATCACCCGATACGCTGAAATTTGTCGTGATTATATGCCTGCTTTTCTCAGCGTTACTCTTTGGAACCTTGCTATACAGACAACGAAATCAACTGAGCGCCATCATAATGGGCGCAGGCGAGCCCTCAAGCAAACCGATATGGCGCAGAGCACTAGCATCTCAAGCCTATTTAATCCTGATTGGTTATCTTGCCGTCGCCTGGGTTATCAGTGCCTATAGAATTTTACTTAATCTCCCTGACTCACTTTCAATAATAGGTTCTCCCATCACGGCATTAATCATGGCCATAACAATTTATGCAGTGGCCTTATTGATTATTGATCGCTTTTATGTTGCTCGCCAAAAGCGCTTTGAAGAGCGTGTTGAACTGGCGCATGAAAAAGCAAAACTGAAACATGAAGAAGAAAAAGCAGCCTATGAAAAAGCTCTAAAAGAAGCGCCAGAGGATGACGAAGAACTGATCATCAATCAAATGATGAGCGCTAAAGAACTTGAAAAAATGCCCGTGTTCAAGCCCATTTTCAAATCTCTCATAGAAACATCCGCCGGCATACTGACAACTATTTTTGCCATCGCATGGGTTCTTAGCAAATGGGATGTGAATATTGGACAAACAGGTAATCCAATCACTGAGTTCCTCGACACACTGGTGATCTTGTTTATTGCTTGGTTCCTGTATCGCGCGGTAATCATCTATATCGACCATCAACTCTCCGAACACGATGTCGGCACCTCGCCTGATGATGGCGGCGGTGATAGCGAAATGGGCGGACAAAGCACATCCCGCATTGGTACCCTGCTCCCACTGGTTCGCAATGTATTTGTAGTAACCATTATTGTTTTAGCCATCATGGTAATATTATCCAATGCAGGCGTAGATATCGCACCCTTGTTTGCTGGTGCCGGTGTGATTGGCCTTGCTGTTGGATTTGGCTCACAAGCGCTCATCCGCGATATTTTTTCCGGCGGCTTTTTCCTCTTTGATGACGCCTTCCGAAAAGGCGAATACATCGAACTGGGCGACATCCGCGGTACAGTCGAAAAAATATCACTGCGCTCATTCCAGCTACGCCACCACAACGGGCCACTGCACACAATTCCCTTTGGTGAAATCAAACAACTGACCAATTATTCCCGTGATTGGGTCATGATGAAACTGCCTCTGCGCTTGACCTATGACACCGATATCGAACGCGTTCGAAAGCTGGTTAAGAAACTTGGGCAGCAATTGCTGGATCATCCCGAATGTGGTCACTTGTTCATGCAGCCGCTAAAGTCTCAAGGGGTCTATAAAATGGAAGACTCGGCCATGATCATCCGCGTCAAATTCATGACCAAACCGGGCGACCAATTTGTAACCCGCAAAGTAGTCTATGCTGCAATTAGAGAGCTGTTTGAGCGCGAGGGTATCAAATTCGCCAACAAGGAAGTCACCGTTAGACTGGCAGAGGAGCCTGTTGAACCGCTCACAGAAAATCAAAAGAAATCGATTACGGCAGCAGCACGCTCTGTGATCGATGATGAAGCCGCAGCACAAACCCCAACCAAAACAGATGATGGGCCTTAAACGTGATGGATGAAAAAACAATCACGGTCTACGATGATCAAGTAGAAAAATATGCCAATCTCGTATCAGCGGAAAAGCCCGGCGCTATTCTTCAAGTTTTTATCAGTAAAATTCCTAAAGGCGGCCTTGTGCTTGATCTTGGCTGCGGCCCGGGAAATTCTGCCGTTCAGATGATAAAACACGGGCTGCATGTGGATGCGGTAGATGCATCACGTGAAATGATTGCCTACGCCAATAAAACCTATAATTTGAATGCACGTCAGGCAACATTTGACGACCTTGATGATATCGAAAAATACGATGGTATCTGGGCGAATTTTAGTTTGCTTCATGCACCGATTGAAGACTTTCCAAAATACCTCAATGCGATACACAAGGCACTGCTTCCAGAAGGTATTTTTCATATTGGCATGAAACTAGGCGACGGCATGCACCGCGACAGCATCGGGCGAATGTATAGCTATTATACTGAAGATGAACTGAGTGAACATTTAACAAATGCAGGCTTCAAAATAATCGATAGAACTTTCGGCGAAGAACCAGGCCTATCAGGCGAGATTGCTCCCTGGATGACTGTTCTGTGTAATGCTTAATAAGCGTAGGCCGTAATAACACTTCAAGTCCCAAATTATTCAGAAAATAATAATCACAATATATTTGTTTGTTCGTGTTTGCGAACATCCCTATTCCGAAGTTTCTTTGAAACAGAAATATCAGGAAATAACACACATGTTGCATCGTACCACACGCTTGATGACACTTACCCTTACTACAGCTTTGCTAGTTTCACCTCCAGCATTTGCGGCAGACGCAATCATACAACAAGACTCAACGCCAGCCCCAGAATCATTTCAGGAGTCTAGGTTTTACGTGTCAGCCTTTGCTGGAGCAACATTTATTGATGATGTGGTTCTTAGAGGTCTTGTCGGCGGCAACCCACAGACAGTAGAACTGGACTTTGACACCGGTTACGTCATTGGTGGTGCATTAGGTCACAACTATGGTCAAATTTTCGATGGCGTCGGTTTGAGAGCAGAACTTGAGCTTTCTTACTCAGACAATAACATTGATTCAATTTTCTTCTCTGGCAATGGCCCAGCAGCAGAGATAAATGTTGACGGCGACTTTTCTTCAACCAACCTTTTCGTTAATGCCCTGTTCGACCTTCCAGGCCTAGGTAACGACTTGATTACCCCTTATGTTGGCGGTGGGCTTGGTGTTGCATTCACAGATCTGGACGCAGTCTATGGCCCTGGTGTCAGACTTGATTCCAGTGATGAGAATTTCGCAGCACAGGCAATCATTGGCGCATCTGTAAGTGCGACTGAAAATGTTGATCTCTTTGTAGAAGGCCGCTACTCGAGAATCTTTGATTTAGAAACGCCAAGGTTTGCACCAACAGGTGCCTTAACAGGTGTCATCGAAGATGATGTTGATACATATGGCGTTAACGTCGGTTTTCGCTTCAAGCTTTAAACGCTTATAGTTTAGCCCTTGCTTCATTCTTATGTGGCAAGGGTTATAATTTTTAAATAGTCAGCTCAACCACAACCGGACAATGGTCAGATGATTTTGGTCTGTCCCAACCCGTTCTAGGATAGCGCTCGACCTCTTGCCCCCTGGGAAACGGTGTTCTGAACGGTTGGCCATTGCGAATAATTTCTGGAACTGCTTTTGGATTTTTCTCTACCAAAGCCGGTGAAGCAAGAATGTAATCCAATTGGCAAAGGTGTTGCTCGTGAGGACCGCGCGAATGATAGAGCGTCCATTGATCCATAAGGTCTCTGCGTTCAACCAAATTCCTTGAAAAACTGTCTGCAATTAACGGATCAAAGCCGGACATCTCCTCCACTTGGTTCTTGAATTCAAAACCTGAATGGCGATCGCCTTTAACAAGAACACGCGATCTGTAGTCGTTCATATCGCCACAAATGACAAAACGCTTGTTTGCTGTCTTACCTTTGCCAAAACGGGCTTCAATAATTTTGCGAACAGCCTTTGCTTCCGCATCCCGAATGGGCATCGTCCAGGTACGGCCATCAACATCTTCAGATTTACTACCCCCCATTGATTTAAAATGAACCGTATAAATCGTAAGCGGTCGCCCACCAATTTTGACATCAATTTCAAGACAATCGCGTCTGAAAATCTTTTCATTGGGTTCATTACCTGTTTCGGCTAATGCCTTGTTATGAATCCCCAAATCCTGATAAGTCAGGTGCGCATGGCTTTTCATCGAGACAAATTCTATCTTCTCCCCCGTCGCCGTCTCATCACGCATCATCACGCAAACATCGATGCCTCGCGTATCATTGCCTTCAACCAAATATTTATGGCGATAACCATGTCCTGCCATTTTGAAGAGATAGCCATATTCAAAGGCATGAAGTGCGTCGAGGTTTTCAACCTCTTGCATACAAATAATATCCGCACGGCAATCCGCAACCGCTAGCGCGGTCAACTGCATCGTGTCATCCGTATGCGCAACAACTCTTGCCTGTTCAAGCATTTCAAAGTGCTTCTGATCTTTCACATCCAGCATCTGAAGCGTGCGGTCACGACGAAGCTCATTTCGCCAACCAGAGAAATCAAACCGCTGCATAAGGTTTTCAGCGTTAAACGTGGCAATGCGAAGGGTCATCATATTCCAGATAATTACTTGAAATCAAACACTAGCACACTTTAATCAGGTTCAAAGCCCTGATTGATCTTATAAATTGAGAAGTGAAACACCTATTCTCTTATCCGTGCGCCAAATCACTTTGGCAGAAATTGAGCTGCCTTGACCACCCATTCTCAACCTGAATTCTTTAGGAATTCCCAATGTACTCTCACATTCAAGCAAAGCACCATTTACATGCTGGTTTTTCACCTTACAGGCAAAACTTGAGTATCCATTGTTGAACAAAATCGAACCACTTTTAAAAACTCTTTGCCTATGAAATTCACGCTTTTCTTGCGATTGCATCAATAGCGATTCGTACTTTTCATCTGTATTTTCCATAATCCAAGCCTTTCAAAATACTTCTTGAATATCTTCTGCAAATACCATGCCAACCACAAAAAAGGGCC
>CALFBU010000014.1 GCA_937951455.1 uncultured Rhizobiaceae group bacterium | reverse complement strand
CTCAATCTCAGGCCGTGGTACAGTGGTAACAGGCCGTGTTGAGCGTGGTATTGTGAACGTTGGTGACGAGATTGAAATCGTTGGCATCAAGGACACACAGAAAACTACCTGTACAGGTGTTGAAATGTTCCGCAAGCTTCTTGATTCAGGTCAAGCGGGTGACAACATTGGTGCGCTTATCCGTGGTATTGACCGCGAGCAGGTTGAGCGTGGTCAGGTTTTGGTTAAGCCTGGTTCAGTTACACCGCACACAAAGTTCAAGGCAGAAGCTTACATTCTAACGAAAGACGAGGGTGGTCGTCACACACCATTCTTCACGAACTATCGTCCACAGTTCTACTTCCGTACAACAGACGTGACTGGCGTATGTCAGCTGCCAGCAGGTACAGAAATGGTGATGCCTGGCGATAACGTCGAGATGGAAGTTGAGCTAATCGTGCCAATCGCGATGGAAGAGCGTCTACGCTTTGCGATCCGCGAAGGCGGCCGTACAGTCGGCGCTGGTATCGTAGCTTCAATTATTGAGTAATTTGAATTTTCGGGTGAGGGCAATCGCTTCTCACCCGTGTTCTTTAAGGAAATAACTTATGAACGGCCAAAATATCCGCATTCGCCTAAAAGCGTTTGACCATCGTATCCTGGATACTTCGACTAAAGAGATTGTCTCTACTGCGAAGCGTACAGGTGCGCAGGTGAAAGGACCAGTACCTCTTCCAACTCGCATTGAAAGATATACGGTTAACCGTTCGCCACACGTGAACAAGAAAAGCCGCGAGCAGTTTGAAATGCGTACGCACAAACGTCTCTTGGATATTGTCGACCCGACACCACAAACAGTAGATGCGCTTATGAAGCTTGATCTATCTGCCGGTGTAGACGTCGAGATTAAACTTTAAGGTTGATTGGCCTTAAGGCCAACTCAATGAAATAAATTCAACGGGAACTCTGGGTTGCGACCTACTTCCCAAAAAGGAACAGAACAATGCGTTCAGGCGTTATTGCACAAAAAGTTGGGATGACCCGCGTTTACACTGAAGAAGGTGTTAGCGTTCCTGTGACTGTCTTGAAAATGGACAAAGTGCAGGTTGTATCTCAGCGTACAAAAGAAAAGAACGGCTATAATGCTGTCCAGCTTGGTGCTGGCTATGCAAAAGTCAAAAACACAACAAAGCCGATGCGCGGTCACTTTGCAGTTGCAAAGGTTGAGCCTAAGCGCAAACTGGCTGAGTTTCGTGTATCAGAAGAAAACATGTTGCCAGTAGGTGCAGAAATCATTGCTGCTCACTACATGCCTGGTCAATATGTTGATGTGACTGGCACAACAATCGGTAAAGGTTTTGCCGGTGCCATGAAGCGTCACAACTTCGGTGGTCTACGCGCTTCTCACGGTGTATCAGTTTCTCACCGTTCGCATGGTTCAACAGGTCAGTGTCAGGATCCTGGTAAGGTTTTCAAGGGCAAGAAAATGGCTGGTCACATGGGTAACACCAAAGTGACAACACAAAACCTTCAAGTGGTTCGTGTTGATGTTGATCGTGGTCTTGTGCTTGTTAAAGGTGCTGTTCCTGGCTCAAAAGGTGGTTGGGTCACATTAAAAGACGCAATCAAAAAAGCTGTACACCCTGATGCAATCTTCCCAGCAGCGCGTCGTCGCGATGCAGAAGCAGCAGCAGAAGCTGCTGAAGAGGCGGAAGCAGCAGTAGCAGCAGAAGCAGCAGCAGAATTGGAAGCAGCGCGTGCAGCAGACGCTGAAGCAGCTGCAGATGCTCGTGATGCTGATGCAGAAAACAAGGATGCTGAATAATGGATATCAGTGTAACAACTCTTGAAGGTAAATCATCCGGTAAAGTATCAGTCTCTGATGCAGTATTCGGTCTTGAGCCTCGTCAAGATATTCTTCACCGCATGGTACGTTACCAACTGGCAAAGCGCCGTGCTGGTACACATGACGTGAAGAACCGCGCTGAAATTTCAGCAACAACCAAGAAAATGTACAAACAAAAGGGTACGGGTTCTGCGCGTCACTCTACCAAGAAAGCCCCACAGTTTCGTGGTGGTGGTCGTGCATTTGGTCCAACACCGCGTGACCACGGCTTTAACCTTCCAAAGAAGGTTCGTGCCCTGGCTCTACGTCATGCTCTTTCTGCAAAGAAAGCATCAGACGGTATTGTGGTCATGGACGACCTTGCGATGAAGGAAGCTAAGACTTCTGCACTTCGCGGTCATCTTGCAAAATTGGGTCTTGAAAACGCATTGTTCATCGGTGGCGCTGAGTTGGATAACAACTTCCGTCTAGCTGCACAAAATGTGCCGCATGTTGATGTACTACCAGTTCAAGGGATTAACGTTTATGACATTCTGCGTCGTGAGAAGCTTGTTCTTTCCAAGTCAGCAGTTGAAGCACTAGAGGAGCGTTTCAAATGAGTGATGTAAGAAATTACGATGTGATCGTTTCTCCGGTCATTACAGAAAAATCCACAATGGCTTCCGAGTCTAATCAAGTGGTATTCAACGTTGCGCGTAACGCAACCAAGCCGGAAATCAAAAAAGCCGTTGAAGCTTTGTTTGGTGTAAAAGTGAAAGCAGTGAACACATTGCTTCGCAAAGGCAAGGTAAAGCGTTTCCGTGGCATCAAGGGTAAACAAAACGATGTCAAAAAGGCCGTGGTGACACTTGACGAAGGTCAGTCCATCGACGTGACCACAGGGCTTTAAGGGACGTATATCATGGCACTTAAGAAATTTAATCCACGGACACCCGGCCAGCGTCAGCTGGTAATCGTAGACCGTTCAGGTCTTTGGAAGGGCAAGCCAGTCAAGTCTTTGACTGAAGGTCTAACCAAATCAGGTGGTCGTAACAACACTGGTCGTATGACATCACGTCATATTGGCGGTGGTCACAAGCGTTCATACCGCATGGTAGACTTCAAACGTCTAAAGCGTGACATGACAGCAACTGTGGAGCGTATCGAATACGATCCTAACAGAACTGCCTTCATCGCTTTGATCAAATATGAAGACGGTGAATTGTCTTACATCATTGCGCCACAGCGTTTGGGTGAAGGTGACAAGGTTATCTCTGCAGACAGTGCAGACATCAAGCCTGGTAACTGTATGCCAATGCGTTCAATTCCAGTAGGTACAATCATCCACAACGTTGAGATGAAGCCTGGCAAGGGTGCACAGATTGCACGTTCTGCAGGGTCTTATGTTCAGCTCGTGGGTCGTGATGGTCCCTATGCAATTCTTCGTCTTAACTCTGGCGAACAGCGTTTGATCCATGGTGAGTGTATTGCAACGATTGGTGCAGTCTCGAACCCGGACAACTCTAACACCAACATGGGTAAAGCTGGCCGTAATCGCTGGCTTGGTCGCAGACCTTCAGTTCGTGGTGTAGCCATGAACCCGGTCGATCACCCACATGGTGGTGGTGAAGGTCGTACTTCTGGGGGTCGTCATCCGGTGACACCTTGGGGTAAGCCTACCAAGGGTAAACGTACTCGCGCCAAGAATAAGGCATCCGATAAACTAATCATGCGCTCACGTCATCAGCGCAAGAAACGATAGGGAGCCTATATCGTGGCACGTTCTATTTGGAAGGGTCCTTTCGTGGATGGCTATCTGTTAAAGAAAGCTGAAAAAGTTCGCGAAAGTGGCAGAAGTGAAGTTATCAAGACCTGGAGCAGACGTTCGACTGTATTGCCTCAGTTCGTTGGTCTTACTTTCGGTGTATACAATGGTCAAAAGCATATTCCGGTGAATATCACCGAGGACATGATTGGTCATAAGCTCGGTGAATTTTCACCAAGCCGTACATACTATGGTCATGGCGCTGATAAAAAAGCGAAGAGGAAGTAATTATGGGCAAGCAAAAACGCGAACGCGTGCTTAAGGATAACGAGGCGAGAGCCGTTACACGTACAATCCGTACCAGCCCGCAAAAACTTAATGATGTTTGTATGCTGATCCGTGGCAAGAAAGTTCAGAAGGCTTTGGCTGATCTGGAGTTTAACCAACGCCGCATCTCAGACACTGTTTTGAAGACTTTGCAGTCAGCGATTGCAAATGCTGAAAACAACCATGATCTTGATGTTGACAGCCTTGTCGTTGCAGAAGCACACGTAGGCAAGTCAATCACCATGAAGCGCTTTAGAGTGCGTGGTCGTGGTAAATCAACTCGTATTTTGAAACCATTCTCACACCTTACTATCGTGGTGCGTGAAGTGGAAGAGGAGGCCGCGTAATGGGTCAGAAGATTAATCCAATTGGCTTCCGCCTCGGTATCAACCGTACATGGGACTCACGCTGGTTCGCTACAAAAGGCGAATATGGCAACCTTCTTCATGAAGACATCGCAATCCGCGAATATCTTGAAAAAGAATTAGCCGCTGCTTCAATCTCTAAGGTTGTAATAGAGCGTCCGCACAAGAAGTGTCGTGTAACAATTCATTCGGCACGCCCTGGTATCATTATCGGTAAAAAAGGCGCAGACATTGAAAAGCTTCGTCGCAAGCTTGGTGAAATGACTTCTTCTGAAGTTCACATCAACATCAACGAAGTTCGCAAGCCGGAAATTGACGCAACAATCGTTGCTCAGTCGATCGCTCAGCAGTTGGAACGCCGTGTTGCATTCCGTCGTGCCATGAAGCGTTCGGTTCAATCAGCCATGCGTCTGGGTGCACTTGGTATTCGTATCAACTGTGCAGGTCGTCTTGGTGGTGCAGAAATTGCGCGTATGGAATGGTACCGCGAAGGTCGTGTGCCGCTACATACACTACGTGCAGACATCGATTATGGCGTTGCATCCGCTGCTACTGCTTATGGTATTTGCGGTATCAAGGTTTGGATTTT
>CALFBU010000013.1 GCA_937951455.1 uncultured Rhizobiaceae group bacterium | reverse complement strand
ATTTTTATTTATTATCTAGAATCCAAAAATTCAAATGCAATTTTGTGTGCAAGCCTAGCTGCCACGTCCACATAATGCGGTGACTTCTGCAAATCGTAACGCGCAAGAAAACTCAACGGCTCCGGCGCCCAATTATAGTTTAGTTCTATCAGTTCGCCACTTTCCAATTCCCTTCGCACCATACTTGCTGGCAACGTTGCAACCCCAAGACCGTCCACTGTCATATGCAGACAGCTTGCCAAATTACTGGATGGCACAAGTCTGGGTTTAATATTTCGCTGAGCAACAAAATGCTCTTCTATATCGCTATAGGCTTTGGTATCGCGGGCATGGGTTAAAATCGAATGCTTGCTCAAATCTTTGAGCGAAATCTTGCCGCTCGCATCAAACCCAAGAGAGGGTGAAGCAACCCAAATCCACGGATAGCTGCCCAAGTCCTGCGAGCCTGTTGTGCGGGTTTGAAACGGACCATTTTGAAAAGCCAAATCAATTGATCTAGAAAAAAGCTCTTTCTTCAAATTGACCGAGAGATCGACTTTCAATTCTACGGTGATATTGGGATAATTATCTCTCAAGGCTTTTAAAAAGTCTCTCAACCAAGTATGTACAATCATCTCGGTGACACCCAACCGTAGCGTCCCGTCGTAGAGCAAAGTCTCATCAGCTGCGACCAGCAGCGCTTCTGATTTTTGCAAAACCTCACGCGCGTGTTTGAGCAGTTCCTGCCCTTTGGAAGTCAATCGAACAGACCCCGCATCACGCTCCATAAGTGTCACATTCAAGGCTTCTTCAAGCTTGAAAATTCGTGATGATATATTGGGCTGCGTTGTATTCAAACGGTCAGCAGCTTGCTTGAAGCTGCCAAGATCCGCAACCCAAATGAATGCTTCCAACTGTTTTAGACTAAAATTCAAACGCGTAACTCCATTTGGCCTTCATTATGCGCTAGAAATTCATTTAGCAATGCTTTATCCGATCGCGTCAGCGTTCAATTGACATTTTAACAAAACGGCCTTTATCTACCTAATGATAGATTAGCTAAAAGGAGAGATTAATGCCAAGCAATATAACTCCCATGGTTGAAGGCTTCTTTGATGACGCATCCAACACGATCAGTTACATCGTCAAGGATCCCACCTCAAAATCCTGCGCTCTCATAGACTCCGTCCTCGACTTTGACATGGCCTCAGGCCGCACTTCATTTGAACAAGCTGATAAAATGATTGCCTATGCTGAAGAAAACCAGCTGGAAGTCGAATGGATTTTGGAGACCCATGTTCATGCAGATCATCTCTCAGCTGCACCTTATTTGAAACAAAAATTCGGCGCTAAAATCGGCATTGGGGCAAACATCACAACCGTCCAGGAAGTCTTTGGCAAGGCCTTTAATGCGGGCACAGAGTTTGCCATGGACGGCAGCCAGTTCGACAAACTTTTTGAAGATGGTGAAATGTTCGAAATCGGTGCTTTAAAAGCAAGAACCCTGAACACGCCCGGTCACACGCCCGCATGTATGACCTATGTCATTGGTGACGCTGCTTTTGTTGGTGACACATTATTCATGCCTGATTTCGGTACGGCCAGAACTGACTTTCCTGGCGGGAGTGCGGAAAAACTCTACAAATCGATTTGGAAAATTCTTCAGCTTCCATCCAAAACACGCCTTTTCATGTGCCATGATTACAAGGCACCAGGGCGCGATGAATTTAAATGGGAAACAACCGTCCAGGAACAACGCGAAGCAAACGTTCATGTGAAGGAAGGTACAAGCATGGAAGAGTTTGCTGCCTTTAGAACGGAACGGGATGCAAACCTTTCCATGCCCAAACTGATTTTACCATCGGTACAAGTGAACATGCGCGCAGGCCAAATGCCACCCGCAGAAGAGGACGGCACCAGCTATTTGAAAATTCCGATCAACAAGTTTTGACACTGACAAAACGGAGATCAGTTTCCTATTCCTAAATAGACAAGGCAAAATACTATTATGTCGACACCCGAAAAACTTCTCGACGCTGCAGAATATCGCATGCGTCGCGGTGGCTATAATGCGGTTAGCTTTCGCGATCTGGCAAATGATACCAAGATCAAAAGTTCAAGCGTACATTACCACTATCCCAAGAAAGAAGACTTGGGTCTGGCGTTGGTGGAGCGTTATGCAAAAAAATTTAATGACGGACTTGAAGCAAAAACAAAAGACGCTGAAACAACACAGGATAATTTAAAAGCCTATCAGGCCGTATTTCGCCAAGCCTTGGTTGAAGATGATGCGGTATGTCTGTGTGGCTTATTGAGCGCAGAAAGTGCAGGCATTCCTGAAAGTATCAGGGATCGCGTGCAGAATTTTTTCACCGATAACATCCGTTGGCTTATGAGCATTTTGCCTGCAGACATGTCGGAATCACGGAAACGCGCCTCAGCCAATACATTATTGGCAGGACATCAAGGCGCCATGATGCTTGCCAAGAACATGCAGGATAACGCAATCTTTGACAGCATTACCGACCAGCTTTTAGAGCAGGTTATTTAGAACCCAATTCACAACCCAGCACATCATAGATGGATAATTATATGGCACTTGAACAGCTTTTGGATCACTTGAAAAAATCGGCAGCTCTTGGACAGGTCTCTGGTATTATTTCCTGGGATCAGGAAACCATGATGCCGGAGAAAGGCGCTGCCCAACGCGCAGAACAGACAGGCGTATTGGCAGCACTTGGCCATCAGCTTAGTTCAGATCCGAGAATACCCGAATGGATTGACGCTATTGATCAAAGCAAGGTTTCAGACTTTGACAAAGTCAACATCGCGGAAGCAAAGCGAAGCTATGAGCAGGCAACCAAAGTTCCTGAAGAATTGGCACAAACCATCGCCAAGGCTTCCGCAGAAGGTCAGATGATCTGGGCAAAGGCAAGGGAGGCCTCAGACTTTGCGATGTTTGCACCAGCACTGGAAAGACTGGTTGAACTCAAACGCGAAGAAGCAAAATGCCTGAGCAACAATCAAGGCGATCCCTATGACACGCTGCTTGACCAGTTTGAACCAGGCGCAAAAACCGAAACTTTATTGCCCTTGTTGGAAGGACTAAGAGAGCCATTGGTAACCTTGCGTGAAGCCATTTCACAAAAGCCTTCACCCAAAGGTTTTGAAGGCCATTTTGACGCTCAAAAACAATTGGCGCTTACAACCAAACTTGCCAAACAAATGGGCTATGATTTTGAGGCCGGCAGAGTAGATATATCAACGCATCCGTTCAGTTCAGGCGGTGGTGGCGATAGTCGCATCACAACCCGCATAGATGAACAAGACCCGCTTAATTGTCTTTATTCAACAGCCCACGAAGTAGGCCATGCACTTTATGCCCAAGGTGCGAAAGACCCGTTTATGCCGGCAGCTCAATATTGCTCCATGGGTGTCCACGAAAGCCAATCGCGATTTTGGGAAAACCAAATCGCACGCTCCAGACCCTTTGCTGAATGGCTTTACCCAGAAATGAAAGACCATTTTTCCGAGATGAAAATATCCTCGCCTGATGAATATTATCGGGTGGTCAACAAAGTCGAAACCGGCTTCATCAGAACGGAAGCCGATGAAGTACATTATAATTTGCATGTGCTTTTGAGGTTCGAACTGGAACGTGAACTCATTGCTGGCAATTTACAAGTCAAGGATCTGGAAGGTGAATGGAATAAGCGTTTCGAACAGTATTTTGGCCTCAAAGTGAAAGACGTGAAACTGGGCGTTCTACAGGATGTGCATTGGTCTGTTGGTCTGTTTGGGTATTTCCCTACCTACAGCCTTGGCAATATTTATTCAGCTTGCCTGGATGAAGCCATGCGCACGGAAATGCCCAATCGCGATGCGCAGATTGCAAATGGCGAAACAACCCAAACGCTTAACTGGTTACGAGAGAAAATACACCACAAGGGCAAGCTACTATCTGCAGAAGCGCTCATTCAGTCCGCGACTGGTGAAGTCCCTTCCGCCAAACCGCTTATAGCATATTTGGAAAATAAATTTTCAGAACTATATGGACTTTGAGCCTATGAAATCGCCTTGCGAGAAACGTAATCGACTGCTACCTGTTACCAAAGCCAGAGCGCGAAGCAAACCAGAGGAATAAAACGTGTCCATAAACGCCGATGAGATTATTGACCGCAGAAGATTACGAAAGAAAGTAAGCTTTTGGAGAATTGCAACCTTTATTGTGCTTGGACTTGCGCTTCTAAGCATGATTGGTTTTGGCTTGAACAAGGCTGGCCTTTCATCCGCTTCAACTGACCACATTGCACGCGTTAAGATTACAGGCGTTATTACCAATG
>CALFBU010000012.1 GCA_937951455.1 uncultured Rhizobiaceae group bacterium | reverse complement strand
TTTTAATTGCAGTTTCATCAAGAAACTCAGCATCTGCGCCCGCCATCAACATTGCGTTGCCACGACGAATGTATGCGTCACGTTGGGCATCGCTGTGAAAGAGATTTATGATGCCACGCTGAGACACCATCGCGTTATAATTAAAATCCTGCTCCAGACCTTCCCAGAGTTTCATGGAAAGTTCGTAAAAATGCTCATTGCCTGGCAGCATATAATTTGAACGCACAATCGTAGTGTTACGGCCTACATTACCACCGCCAATCCAGCCTTTTTCAAGAACAGCTACATTTCTGATACCGTGTTTTTTGGAGAGATAATACGCCGTTGCAAGCCCATGCCCACCGCCGCCAATGATAATAACATCGTAGTGTTTTTTAGGTTCAGGATCACGCCATGCAGGCTTCCAGGTTTTATTACCTGTCAAACCTTGTTTTAAAATTTCCAGAGCAGAATAACGCATCAACTTATCTCCCAATGCATTTATCATAGATTACCCCAGACCAAAGATTGCGTTTCTAAAAAATAGACGCTATCTTTAGATTTATGGACAAAACACAACCCAATCATACACACAAATATCGAATAGGCCTACTGCTCGTCGATGACTTTGCAATGATGTCCTATGCTTCTACCGTCGAGCCCATGCGAGCTGCCAATTTACTCAGCGGTCTAGATCTTTATGAGATCAATCACCTCTGCGGAAATGATCTATCAGCAACGAGCTCTGGTGGTATCGTATTTAATGCAAATATGAAGCTCAAAGATGCTAATGATTTGGATATTCTGCTTGTCATAGCTGGCGGTAATCCTTCGGCCGTTCGCAATCCTGAAATTTTCACAACCTTAAGAAGACTCGCCACGAGAGGCGTTACGCTTGGTGGTGTTTCTGCTGGTCCTTATATTCTTGCCTTGGCCGGTGTTATGAAAGACCGTCGTATGACGGTTCACTGGGAACATGCCCCGAGCCTGACAGAGCGTATGCCGGAATTATTGGTAGCGCGTTCTCTGTACGTTATGGATAGAGACCGCATAACCTGTGCTGGTGGCACAGCACCCCTAGATATGATGCATGCAATGATCACAAATCATCATGGCGCGCAATTTGCTCGTGATGTGAGTGATTGGTTTATGCATACCGAAGTGCGCCCTGCTCGCGACCAACAAAGGGCTGGGCTGGTTGAACGCCATAACACGAATAATCCATCCGTCATTAAAACCATTGAAGTGATGGAAAACCATATCGCTGACCCATTATCACTTTTGCAATTGGCAGAACTTGGCGACGTGTCAGCGCGTCAAATGAACCGACTTTTCAAAAAACACATAGGCCTTGGCACCATGCAGTTTTATAGTCAGATACGCTTAAGCCAAGCAAAGAGACTCTGCGAACAATCGACGCTCTCCATAACAGAAATCGCACTGACAACGGGTTTTGCCAGCACGTCATATTTCTCTACAAAGTTTAAGAATGAGTTTGGCATTTCTCCTACCGAGTTACGCGCAAGATAAAACTTAGTCGTGCTCGAAGATATAATGCCAAAGCGTAACTTCCTCGAAAAAACACTCATAGAATTCCGGTAAAAGGTCGCGCGCTTGATGACGCGCTTTGCTGGCCATGGCTTGTTGCATAGCCGCTTGATTGTCATATGTCACAGCAAGTACCAGAGGAATGGTAGGACCTTTGGGTTCTTGCTCATAGCCATACAAGATGCGCACTTCCCTGGAAGGTTGAAACTGTTTCCATAAAGGCGCCAAATTTTCGTCGACGAAGGTTTTCATTTCAGCCTCACAGTCAGGCTTTAATTTGCCCGCGAAGAACGCGTATTTTGTAAGCATGCTAGCCGCCTCTATGTTTGAAGCTATCGCGGCGGAATGAATAAAGTGCGGCCGGATCAACGGATACATCAATGACAGCAGGTTTTCCGCAAGCAAGGGCTGCCTCTATGGCGGGCGCGACTTCAGAAAGTTTTTCTGCTTTGTAGCCCTTCGCACCGTAAAGTTCAGCGACTTTATCAAAAGGTGGACTTGAAATATCTGCGCCAATGTAACGGCCATTAAAGAAATCACGCTGATAGGCTTTTTCAGCACCCCAACATTTATTGTTCATCACGACCGTTACCGTATTGATATTATGATCCACAGCCGTTGAAAGTTCAGACATCGTCATGCCAAAACCGCCATCACCCATAAGGCTAACCACGGGACGTTCTGGCTTTGCGCATTTAACACCCAGACCACATGCAAATGAGAAACCTACCAAACCAAAATCAAGTGGTGTGAACAGGCTCTTTGAAGACCAATAGTTCATTGCATCTGTGGCTTGTAAGCAAAGCGTACCCGCATCCATTGTAATCGCGGCATTCTTCGGCAGTACATCCCGTAAGGTTTTAAAAAGGCCAGAAGGTTGCGTCGGGTGGGTCAGAACTGCATCCGTATCGCGCTTTTCCAGATAGGCTTTGCGTTCGGTTTGAAATTCTTTTGTCCATTGATCTGCAGTTGTACGATCCTTGATTTTCTTCAACGCCTCAACAAGTTGCAAAGCTAATGTCGGCGCATCAGCCCAGATGCCTAATTCAACCGGAAAAAAACGAGCAATCGCAGTTGGTTCTAATTCATTGTGAATAATCTTCGCGTCACGGTTGATGTTATCATATGTATAAAATGTTGAGTTAAATCCAAGCCTCGTACCAAGTGCTAAAATCACATCGGCTTCTTTGACTAAGCGTGATGCGACCGGGTTTCCTCTTGGTCCCATTTGGCCTGCATTTAGTGGATGACCAAACGGAATCGCGTCCCCATGCCCAGGTGAAGTAACGATAGGACAATTCAAGTCCTCAGCTAAAGCAATTGCCTGTTCGTGTCCTTCTGTATTTTTAATGCCACCACCTGCAATGATGACGGGCTGTTTAGCGAAGGCTAGTAATTTTGCAGCTTGAGAAACTTGATCAGTGTGTGCAGCTGGTACGGAGTGATTACGATAAACTTGAGGTTTTTGCAGTGGTTCAAACTCAGCCTGCCCCGATAAAACATCACGTGGAAGGTTCAACTGAACTGGACCACGCCGCGGCGACAAAGCTGTACGAAATGCCTCCCTAAAAAGTTCGGGAACCCGGTCTGCTGATGGTGCTGTCCAGGTCTTCTTGGTTACTGGTGTAAACAGTGATTGCTGGTCAACTTCCTGAAAGGCATCGCGGTAAACATGGCCCGATGATAATGCACCAGCGATTGAAACAACAGGAGAAAAGGCAGCTTTTGCCTGACTTAAACCTGTCACCAGATTGGTAGCACCTGGCCCATTTTGACCCGCCAGAATAACGCCAGCTTCTCCCGACGCACGAGCGTAACCATCTGCCATATGGGTGCCTGTGCGTTCATCGTGCACACCTATGAAATTTATGCTCTCAGCATCATAAAGCGCATCGAACATTTCCATGGTAGCTGAGCCTATGAGGCCAAACACATGTTTTGTATCTTCGGCTTTCAAAGCTTCAATAGCGGCTTGACCACCAGACATTAAGGTTGTCATGAATGCACCCTTTCAAGGAACTCTAGTATTGGATTTGTAAACGCAGTGGGCTCTTCCATTAAACCCAAATGCTGCAAACTCGGAATTATAATCGTTTTCGAACCAGGAATCTCATTAGCAATATCATGGCTCATTTTTGGTGTGCTGCCCGTATCATTTTCGCAGGTCATTACAAGTGTCGGTGCAGTGATCGGCATTGCTGGAGCGATGAGTTCGCGAACCCCATTTGCTAAAACCCAAGCTGCTTGTGCGTAGCTTTGAGAATCGACCATCTTCCGCCATTCTATTACCTTCGCCGCACCATCCCCTTTTTCAAGATAGTCAGGCGTGAACCAACGTTTAAGTGCACTTTCCATGGTAGACATGGCCCCTTGGTCCCGCACGAATTTGGCTCGCGCCTCTACTTGGGCTTGCAATTCTTCACCCCGATTATGCGGTGAGTTGAGAATTACAAGGGATGCAACCTTATCTGAATAATCCAAAGCAAAGCGACGATTAATCATACCACCAATTGAGAAGCCAACAATCTCGGCCTTTTCAATTCCCAAATGAACCATCAATTCTGACACTTGCTTTGCATAAACTGAGAGAGTTGCTTCCTGTGGCGGTAGCGAACTTTTGCCATGACCATAAATGTCATAATTTAGTACGCGGTAGTTTTGCGAAAGCGCCTTTAAGTGTGGCAACCATAATTCACTGCATAGCCCCAACCCATGAATGAGCACCATTACAGGTGCATCTTCAGGGCCATGCAATTCATAATATGTGCCGTCAGGCGCTATCGGCATTTAATTTAAACCCCCGCAGGATTTTCTACATCGCGACCCATTTCTTTCAGGTCTTCATAGCGGTTGCCAATACGGTGATTTGGATGGCCACCCACGGATGCGCCCAATGCCACGATAATTTCATCTTCTGCTGGTGCATCCGGAATGCTCAGGTGAATGGTTTGATAATGCGAACGTCTGCCGCCATCATGTTTATCCATCAATGGAATCATCAGTGAAGTACCCGCAGCACCACGCGTGTTGGCAAAAACTAGATATGTTTTTGCGTCAACCGCTTCCCGGAATTGGTTTCCAAACCAAAGCGTGTGTGTAAGTGCTTGTGCGTGTTCCAATTCGCCGCCCATGCCAACGACAGAAGCCTTACCATAGCCTTCAAGCGTATCGCCTGTCACATCCAGGATCATGTCGGTTAAAAGCTTACCAAGCACTGGACCGCTCTCACGAATTTCTGGACGCAGGTTTTCTACATGACCACGGCCAAACCAGGGGTTCTTGATAATAGCTATTGCTGAAACGAGTTTCGTTGGTGTTTCAACTTTTTTCCAGCCTTCCAGATGGGTTGTCTGGATGTTTAAAATGGTACGGCGAATTTCTGTTGGCATAATATTTCCTTAGTTAAATGCTGGCATGACTTCGTCTATGAAAGTCTGCAAAGATCGTTTTTGCACATCCATATCCAGTCCCATGGATGCATAATAAATATATGAGTCGATGCCCATATCCTTGTATTGATTGAGTTTGTTAATTACGGTTTCGGGTGAACCAAACATCAAGTTTTCTTCAAGCATTTTGGGTTCAACGCGAACGTTACCTTCAAGTTCTTCAAAAGGCACATTATCGGGAAACCCGTTTACCACATCGCCTTTCTTCATCATCAAGTTACCAAACTTGCCCAAGACATTTCTGATAGCATTCATGGATGAAGTTCTATCCTCTTCATTTTTATAAACTGCCGTATGGCGCATGAGTGCAAAAGTACCATCCCATTTGTCGCCAGCTTTCTCGATGGCCTCATCAAGTTGTTGCTTGTACTTCTCGGCTTCCGACATCGGCATGGTAAGCGGCCAGCACATGATATTACAATTGTTTGCGACCGCATAATCAAAGGTAATTGGTGAGCGCGCTGCTACCCACATCGGCACTTCATCTTGCAAGGGTTTGGGACATGATGTTGCTTTCGGGAATTGCCAGAACTTGCCATTATGTTCCACATCCCCTTTCCATAAATCGCGAACCAGCGGCAGCATCTCTTGCATGTATTGCCAAGAATCTTTTTGATCCAACCCAGGCTTCATACGGTCAAACTCACGTTGATATGCACCAGAGCCAAGCCCCATTTCCAAACGCCCACCGGATAGCAAGTCAAGCATGGCTGCTTCGCCAGCGATGTTTACCGGATGCCAATACGAAGCATTTGCAACGCCACAGCCAAGACGAATATTTTCAGTATGATCTGCCCACCAGGTCATGATTTGAAACGGGTTTGGCGCTATCGTCATTTCAAGCGCGTGGTGCTCTGCTGCCCA
>CALFBU010000011.1 GCA_937951455.1 uncultured Rhizobiaceae group bacterium | reverse complement strand
GGCGTAATGAAAGCCGCACCTTCACGCGCAATCTTTATCAACTCAAGTGCATATTCACGATTTACAGGCGGATTAATAATCTGCCAGATTTCGGGTGACACGTTATATAGCGACTTGGCGCCAAGGGTTGGGAAGACGCCCCAAAAACATATGGTCAATGTGGCTGTAACCGTGATCGAAGTGAGCATGATATGTAGGTCACGTGCGCGCCCGGATAGTCCAAGAATGACAACAAGGATCGCCAGTTGCGGCATAGTGCTCATGTATGCCAGCTTCATGATATATACAGTGGTTGGAAACTGGGCAGCAAAGGCCATCACATCCGGCCAGTTAAACCCAAGCATGGCATCGATTGCAGTGATGGATACGTCAATTGTCGGTCTGTTCAGAGGTAGCATGAGATAGTTGAACAGCGATAAACAGGCTGAAAATAAAATAAACATGCCTGAACAAATCATCGCAGAAGCAATACGTTCACTGCGCTCGCTCATGCGGTAGTATAATCCAACGAAAATCATCGGGAAGCCAACGCTAGCAAGGCCTGCATAGGCGGGCAAGTCCAGTCTGACACCTTTATAAAGAACGAGAACAATATCAACGATTAACGCTGAGAGTGTAACAAGCCCCATTAAAAACTCTGTGGGCTTGAGATGTAATCGCTCGCAAAGAGATGCTTTCCAATGCATGGCTTCTTCCAAATCATTAAAATTTTAAGGAAAATAACAAAAAGGCGTTAAGGAACTGTTTCCTAACGCCTTTGAGTTTTTGCGATTTTTATACAGATTATTTGGTTTTTAAAGGAACTTTCGGTACGGATGCACCTCCGCCGCCATTACCTTTACCGCGCGGTTTACGCGGTGCTTTTGGTTTGGCAGTAGCCTTGGTTGCAGGCTTTGCTTTTGCCTTAGTCGTTGTCTTGGACTTTGTGGGTTTTTTGACTGGTTTATCTTCGATACTCTCCAGTGCGATTTTCTCTTTGCCCAACTCATCTTTAACCAAGGTGACTTTAACCGTGCCGCCTTTTTGAAGCTTTCCGAAGAGTACTTCATCAGCCAATGGCTTTTTAATGTGCTCTTGTATTACGCGACCAAGCGGGCGTGCTCCCATGCGGTCATCAAAACCTTTTTTGGCAATCCAGCTGATTGCATCCTTCGTGAGTTCAAAGGTTACATTACGTTCAGCAAGTTGTGCTTCCAATTGCATGATGAATTTTTCAACAATCTTGTGAATGACAGGTGTTGGAAGCGTGCCAAATGGTACGATTGCATCAAGCCGGTTTCTAAACTCTGGTGCAAAAAGGCGGTTGATCGCTTCTTCATCGTCCCCTGTACGCTTGGTTGAGCCAAATCCGATTGCTGATTTTTGAGCCTCAGATGCACCCGCATTGGTTGTCATGATGATGATGGTGTTGCGGAAATCAACAGATTTGCCGTTGTTGTCCGTAAGCTTGCCGTTGTCCATCACCTGTAACAAGATATTGAACAGATCAGGGTGCGCTTTCTCGATTTCATCAAGTAGCAAAACGCTGTGAGGATGTTGGTCAACGCCGTCAGTTAGAAGGCCACCTTGATCAAAGCCAACATAGCCTGGAGGTGCTCCGATGAGACGTGATACTGTGTGACGCTCCATATATTCAGACATGTCAAAACGCAGAAGCTCAACACCAAGCGAACTTGCCAATTGTTTTGCAACTTCAGTTTTACCAACACCTGTTGGGCCAGAGAATAAATATGAACCAATTGGTTTTTCAGGTTCGCGAAGACCCGCACGAGAGAGCTTAATAGCTGCGGATAGCGCATCGATTGCATCATCCTGACCATAAACAACACGTTTTAATTGGGCATCGAGATTTGAAAGAACCTGCACATCATCTTTTGAAACCGTTTTGGGCGGAATGCGCGCCATGGTTGCGATGGTCGCTTCAATATCTTGAATGTCGATTTTCTTTTTGCGCTCGTCTGCTGGTAGAAGCATGAGCGAGGCGCCAGTTTCATCAATAACGTCAATTGCCTTATCCGGCAATTTGCGGTCATTAATATACCGCGATGAAAGTTCGACTGCGCCTTTGATGGCTTCATCTGTATATTCAACAGCGTGGAACTCTTCGAAATAAGGTTTCAGACCTTTCATGATATCGATGGCATCTTCAATGGATGGTTCTTTGACATCGATTTTTTGGAAGCGGCGTACCAGCGCGCGATCTTTTTCGAAAAACTGGCGGTATTCTTTATATGTTGTAGAGCCAATGCAACGAATTGTACCAGAGGAGAGGGCGGGTTTTAATAGATTAGAGGCATCCATAGCTCCGCCTGATGTAGCGCCTGCGCCGATGACGGTATGAATTTCATCGATGAACAGAACTGCACCTGGCGTTTCTTCAATTTCCTTGACCACTTGCTTCAAGCGTTCCTCAAAGTCACCACGGTATCGGGTGCCTGCGAGCAGGGTGCCCATATCCAAAGAATAGATTGTGCTATCGCGCAAGACTTCAGGCACGTCACCCTCTGTAATGCGCTTTGCTAAACCTTCAGCGATTGCCGTTTTACCAACACCAGAATCGCCAACGTATAGTGGGTTGTTTTTTGAACGACGACACAAAACCTGAATGGTGCGATTTACTTCTTCAACGCGCCCGATTAATGGATCGATCCGTCCCGCTTTGGCTTTTTCGTTTAGATTGACGCAGTAGCTACCAAGGGCGTCCGCTTTGTTTTGCTGTTCTTCCTCGCCCATTTGACCTTGCTCGTCTTCGATCCCTCGAGCTGGACGTGCTTCTGAGCTGCCTGCTTTTTTTGCGATGCCGTGTGAAATGAAGTTTACCGCATCATAACGCGTCATGTCTTGTTCTTGCAGGAAGTAGGCGGCGTGACTTTCACGTTCAGCGAAAATTGCCACCAATACGTTTGCTCCTGTTACTTCTTCACGGCCAGAAGACTGCACGTGTATGACGGCGCGTTGAATAACGCGCTGAAAGCCTGCGGTCGGTTTTGAATCTTCATTATAGCCTGTAACCAAATTTGAAAGTTCTGTATCAATATAGTCCGTCAGGTTTTCACGAAGAACCTTAAGGTCTACATTACACGCCTTCATTACGCTTGCAGCGTCTTCATCATCCGTGAGTGCAAGTAGTAAATGCTCAAGTGTGGCATATTCTTGCGCTCTATCATTTGCGTAGGTGAGGGCCTTGTGTAGGGCTTTTTCTAGGCTGTCTGTAAAAGATGGCAAATTCTTTTTCCGTTCTTTATTTCTTTTCCATCACGCATTGTAGCGGATGCTGGTGTTTTAGAGCGAAGTCCATAACTTGTGTTACTTTGGTCTCAGCAACTTCATATGTAAAGACGCCACACTCTCCAACGCCATTATTGTGAACATGCAACATTATCTGAGTTGCCTGTTCACCCGTTTTTGAAAAAAACCTTTCCAACACATGAACAACAAATTCCATGGGTGTAAAGTCGTCATTCAATAAAAGCACACGATATAGACTAGGCTTTTTTGTTTTTGGTCTAACTTTAGTAGCAAGACCTGTGCCATTGTCGTCATCGTTGCCTTTTTGGCTGTCATCCTGCATTTTTATAATATTTGTCATTCTTGTCCTTGCAGAAATACATGCTTTGTTGAATTTGTTGCGTGTTGAACGCTTCTATCTTCAAACAATAATATAATGCTCGATTTATCACTCGCAATAGTCTGACGAGAGTTCTTTTTAATTAAATTCAATAAATATTGGAAAACCTTACGCAACGTCGCAAAGGCCGTTAACTACAATTGTAGAAAATTAACTAAGCATTCGTTTATCATAAACCGTTTGGTAACCAAGCTCGGATAATTTGTTTGAAGGTTGGCGCGCATCTCTGCTTTGCGCTCTATTAGTTTCAAGCATACCCCCTTTGTTTCGGGGGAACTTAGACGGGGAAAAGGTATTGCGTACCCTATCTGCTTTTTGGCTTCGCCGCATAGCGCTGGCGCTGGCTACGATCACATTCGTTGTTTCCGGCAATCTTTCGGACAATTCTGCTTTTGCTAACGCGAAATATGCAGGCATTGTCATTGATGCTAAAACTGGCAAAACACTTTATTCATACAAGGCTGATGCCATTCGGTATCCTGCATCGCTTACAAAGATGATGACGATGTACATGATGTTTGAAGCTTTTGCTGATCGCAAAATGACGAAGAAAACACGCATTCGCATGTCAAAATACGCTGCGTCCAAACCCCCTTCAAAACTAAATATTAAAGCAGGGCGCTCTATTGCGGCTGAACATGCTGTATATGCGCTTGCGACAAAGTCTGCAAACGATGTTGCAGCAGCAGTTGCTGAACATCTTGGTGGCACGGAAGGTAATTTCGCCAAAATGATGACCCGTAAGGCGCGTCAATTGGGAATGAAAAACACAACTTTCAAAAATGCTTCAGGTTTGACCTCAATAGGGCAGTTGACAACCGCGCGTGATATGGCGCGTCTTGGTGTTGCCCTACGTGAGCATTTTCCTCAGTATTACAAATATTTCCAAACTCGCAATTTCAAGTACGCTGGGAAAAACTATAGAAATCACAATCGCTTACTGGGTCAAATCAAGGGTGTTGATGGTATCAAAACAGGTTATACAAGAGCTTCCGGTTTTAACCTAGTCTCATCAGTGCAATCCGGTCAACGTTCTATTGTCGCCGTTGTGTTGGGCGGTCGTTCAGGCAAAAGCCGTAATGCGCAAATGGCAAAACTGATTAAACGTTATTTGCCGAAGGCATCTCGTGGTAACAAACGTCAACTTGTTGCATCTCGCAAATCTGGTAGCTTCGTTGTCGCTTCTGCATCTGAAGTTCGTTTACCAAAGCGCGGCCCGATTCCACAATTTAGAACTGCGCAGGTTGTAAACGTTGCTAAGCCGGTGCGTGTTGCATCAGCAACAGCGTTTAACCAAACATCTGTTCAAAAGCGATTGGCGCAAGCTGTAGCACCTGTTCCAGCAACAAGACCAACTTCAGAAGTTGCCTATGTTGATCCAATCACAACAGGAAATATCGCGCAAAAACCGACGGGCTGGGTTATTCAAATTGGTGCGGCAGGGGATAAAGACGGAGCTCTTGGACTTTTAAAGACAGCACAGGCTCGTTTTCCTAAAACCCTCGGTGCAAAAAAGCTTTACACTGAAACAGTTTCCAAAGGGAATGCAGTTTTACACAGAGCTCGATTTGTTGGGTTCTCTGGCAAGGCAGAAGCCAATCGCGCCTGTAAAATATTGAAGAAAAAGCGTTTTGCATGTTTAGCGCTGAATAGTTGAATGAGGCCAGTACGGCTGGAGTAACGGATATGAGTAACAGAGTTATCCGAGGTTTATCGCAGTACCATCTTCAAGCTCAAATATTGAGCAAGAAGCGCAAGGATATTCCCATTGGACTGGATAGGTTTAATACGGTTCGGTCAACACGATTGGATCTTTTTAAACCAAGATCAGCTTCAAAAACCAAAAACCTGATAAAGTTTCTTCTAGGCCATGGTGCACGTGCACAAAGAGCAACTTTGCCTAAAAAGTATACACGGTTGCGGGTCAAAGGCCCTGGCGGACGGGCAGCAGTAAAGCTTAGCTTTCGATAAGGCGAAGTTTCGCTATCCCGCCACGCTCACCAAATTAAACATCATTGTGAATTGAAGCTTTTTTTCGCTGCGGTACTCTGTAGCAAAGGAAGTTTTACCATGCGATATTATTTCTGCCTTTTGGCATTCGTGTTTTTTTCTGTCACTGCTGCCAATTCTCAAGCGACACCAGAAGTTCCACCACAAAGCCCTGAGGTTCTCACTCCAGACGCAGAGCCAAAACATAAGGCTGATGAGAATACAGGTATGACGCTTGAAGCTATGGTGGCGATTGTTCAAGCTATCGATGAAGAGGCAGAAGTGCGTGGATCTGCCATGCAGCTTACGATTTCAGACGTCAAGGTAACCGTGATTACGGATCCAGAAAATAACAGGATGCGTGCATTTGTTCCCATTCAATCTCTCGATGGTGTCAATCAACAGCTTTTATACCGTATGCTACAGGCCAATTTTGATAGTGCGCTTGATGCGCGCTATGCCATTGCCAAAGAGCATATTCTAAGCGTCTTCATTCACCCCCTCAAAGAACTCAAGAAAGACCAATTCATCGAAGGATTAGGGCAGGTGGTCAACCTCGTGAAAACCTATGGAACAGCGTTTACTTCCGGCGGCATGACCTTTGGAGGCGGGGATAGCCGGAATTTGCATCGTAAACTTATTGACGAACTACTCAAAAAAGGCGAGCAAATTTAATCGTTGCTCTTCTGGTTGACGCATTGTTCAGCATTTAGAGGGAACCAATTCCCGTTTCATTCGCTATATTCAAGTCAATAATGATTTTGAACGGAGTATATTATGGGTCTTCTGGTAGATGGTGAATGGCACGACAAGTGGTATGACACGAAAAAGAACGATGGCAAGTTCGTTCGTGATCAGGCCGGATTTCGCAATTGGGTAACCTCAGATGGTTCGGCTGGCCCAAGCGGTGACGGCGGTTTTAAAGCCGAAGCTGGAAGATATCATCTTTACGTTTCTCATGCCTGTCCTTGGGCACATCGAACCATGATTTTCCGTGCCTTGAAGGGGCTGGAAGATATGATCTCAATTTCCGTTGTGAATTGGCTCATGCAAGACAATGGTTGGACTTTTGAAGAGGGCGATGGCGTCATTGCTGACCCTATTCATAATGCCAAATTCATGCATCAGGTTTATACTGCAGCGAAACCCGATATGTCTGGCCGCGTGACCGTTCCAGTTCTTTGGGACAAGAAACAAAATACGATTGTCAGCAATGAATCTTCCGAGATCATCCGCATGTTCAACTCAGCCTTTGATGAACTTGGTGCGAAGGACGGTGATTACTATCCCGAAAGCTTGCGCGATAAAATCGATGAAATCAATGAGCGCGTTTATAATACCGTCAACAATGGTGTCTACAAGTCAGGCTTTGCGACGACTCAAGAGGCTTATGAAGAAGCGGTGGTGCCATTGTTTAAAAGTCTTGATTGGCTGGATGATATTCTGGAAAATAATCGCTATCTGACAGGTGACAAGATAACAGAAGCGGATTGGCGGCTGTTTACAACGTTGATACGTTTTGATCCCGTTTATGTCGGGCATTTCAAATGTAACCTCAAACGGATAGCAGATTATAAAAACCTGCCTGGATATATCCGTGAGTTATATCAAATTGAGGGCGTGGCTAAAACGGTTCACATGAATCATATCAAGGGTCACTATTATGAAAGCCATGATATGATCAATCCGACAGGTGTGGTGCCGATGGGTCCCGAATTGGATTACTCTGCGCCACATGGGCGGGGTTGATTTATCCCTGCTCCTCCAGCCTATCCGTTGCTGGTGGCGGCGTTCTCGTGAGTGTGTTTAGCTCGGCATATAGATCTTCTGTCATATCAATTTTGATTGAATCTAGTGAAGGCTGAAGCTGTTCCAGGCTTCTTGCACCGATGATAGGGCAGGTAACTGCCTTGTTTTTAGCAACCCAAGCAACGGCAAGCGATACGGGGTGGATACGTTTTGCCTTCGCAAACGCGGAAAAGCTTTCTGCGACTTCGAAAACCCAGTCTTCCTTGTAGCGGGCGGTATATTCTGGGTTTGTTGAAATACGTCCGCCCTCGGGGCGGTTTTCCTTTGTGTATTTGCCACTCAAGAGTCCGCCGCCGACTGGTGAATAGGTCATCACCCCAAGATTTTCAACTTCAGCAAGTTCAAGAATTTCAACTTCAACCTGGCGTTTGACAAGTGAATACATGGGCTGAACAACATCCACACGTTGCCAATTATTCTTTGCCGCAATGCCTAGTGCTTTTGCGATTTGCCATGCGGAATAGTTGCTGACACCCAGGTGATGAACCTTGCCATCTTCAACCAGTTTTTCAAGCGCGCGAAGGGTCTCTTCCAGCGGTATAGTATTGCTCCAACGGTGCATGAAAAAGACGTCTAGATAGTCTGTTCCAAGGCGCTTGAGGCTTGCTTCACAGGCTTGAATGATGTGTCTGCGACCAGCGCCTCCGGAAAGCACATTATCGTCCATTTGAATGAAACATTTGGAAGTAAGGACGATTTCATCACGGCAATCTTTGATGAGTTTGCCAAGGATTGTCTCAGCCTTGCCTTTTGAATACGCATCTGCGCAATCAAAGAAATTAATGCCTATGTCACGACAAGCGTGAAACATCTTCGCAGATTCTGCCTCATCCGCATCGCCACCAAAGGACATGGTTCCATAACAAAGCTGTGATACTTGAAGGCCTGTTTGACCAAGCGTTTTATACTGCATGATTAGCTAACTTCTGTTTGTACTTCATCCAATGATTTGGCAAACGCTGATATGATGGTATCAATGTCTTTGCGTTCAACAATCAGGGGCGGGCACAATGCGGCCGAGTCTACAATTGAGCGAGATATAATGCCGTTGCGTTGTAGTGCTTTGTTCATGTGAACACCAAGCGCGCCCGGTTTTTCAAGGCCGGTTTTTGCTTCCTTGTCCATGACCAACTCAACAGCAGCGATCAAGCCAACGCCACGAACTTCACCAACCATCGGATGGTCTGCAAGCTTGCTCAACTCTTTTTGCATATACTCGCCATTCTCTGCGGTCTTTGCTACAAGGTCGCGTTCTTCAATGATGGCAATGTTTTCAAGCGCTATCGCGGCACCTACCGGATGACCAGCGCCAGTAAAGCCATGCCCCAGCACGCCAATGCGGCCGGATTCTTCGGCAATGGGTTCGTAGAATTTTTCGTTGATCATAAAGGCCGAGAAGGGCGCGTAGCTTGAAGTGATTTGCTTGGACATCACAAGTACATCTGGTCTCATGCGATAAGTTTCCGAGCCGAACATTTTACCAGTGCGGCCAAATCCGCAAATGACTTCATCTGCAACTAAAAGTACATCGTATTTCTCCAAGACTGCCTGGATTTTCTCCCAGTAAGTTTTTGGTGGTGTGACCACGCCTCCTGCGCCCATGACAGGCTCCGCAAAAAATGCGGCAACCGTTTCCGGTCCTTCTGCCAAAATCATGTCTTCCAGGTCTTGTGCGCATCGGCTTGCGAATTGCTCTTCGCTTTCGCCTTCATGTCCTTCGCGCCAATAATGCGGGCAGGTTGTGTGGTGAACCTTATCAATCGGCAGGTCGAATGACTTGTGATTATATGGCAAACCCGTAAGACTTGCAGAAGCCATGGTGACGCCGTGATAGCCGCGAATGCGGCTGATGACTTTTTTCTTTTCCGGTAACCCCATTGAGTTTGAACGGTACCAGATCATTTTCAGAACTGTATCATTCGCTTCGGAGCCTGAGTTTGTATAAAAAACCTTGCTCATTGGGACGGGTGCAATCGAAATTAGTTTTTCTGCCAGATCAATCGCCTTGCCATGCGATTTGTGGGTGAAATTATGGTAAAATGGTAGTTGGCGCATCTGATCTGTGGCAGCTTTAATCAGGCGCTCTTCACTAAATCCAAGTGCTGCACTCCAAAGGCCTGACATGGCTTCTATGTATTTAGTGCCATTATTATCATAGACATGAATGCCTTCGCCACGTTCCATGATCATGGGGCCCATTTCAGCATGAGCCATGGCATTGGTGTAACTATGCATGTGAAACGCGATGTCGCGTGCTTCTTGTGAGTTAGGCATGTAGTTCATGAGTGTGACCTCTTTATCTTTAGATGTGTTGTCCACCATTAATATGTATTTCAGAGCCTGTCACATACGACGCGTGTTCGCTAGCTAAAAAATAAACGACCTCTGCAACTTCCATGGGACGGCCAAGGCGTTTCATGGGAACATCGCTTTGCACCAATTCATCTGTACCAGGGGAGAGGATTGAAGTTGCGATTTCGCCCGGGGCTACTGCGTTGACGCGGATACCAGTTTCGCCAAGTTCATGTGCCAACTCACGGGTTAGGGTGGATAATCCCGCCTTTGAAATAGCATAGGCAGCACCTGCAAAATCATGCACGTGATGGGCAGCAATAGAAGACACGTTGACGATCGACCCTTTGGCTATTTTTAGCGGCTCAAGCAGGTTTTGTGCAAGCATGAGTGGGGCAATCAGGTTGACCTGTTGGACTGCCATGAATGTCTCAACCGATGTTTGTGTT
>CALFBU010000010.1 GCA_937951455.1 uncultured Rhizobiaceae group bacterium | reverse complement strand
CGCCTTTGTAATCCCAAAATGTACCTGTTTGTTCAGGGTTTAAACCATCCAGAACCTGAAGCATTTGTGACGCGGAATGCTCTGGCGTAAAGCGGGTTCGATCGCTTGCAAAAGGATCTGAAAGGGAAGTCTCCACCGTTCCCGGGTGAAGGGCAACACAAATACTTTGGGTTTTGTTTCTGGCCAGTTCTATCGCTGTGCATTTTAAAAACATGTTAAGTGCTGATTTTGAAGCGCGGTATGAATACCACCCCCCAAGACTATTATCACCTATACTGCCGACGCGTGCGGAAAGTGTTGCAAAGATCGATCTTTCCTTGCGCGGCATCAAAGGTGTGAAATGCTTCATCAACAAGGCTGGTCCCATGGCGTTGAGTTGAAAAAGACGCGTCATGTTTTGGGCATCCAACGTTTTGAGAGATTTTTCCGGCTTGATAATTTCATCGGCCAGAAATCCTGTTGCATCAACGAACAGATGAATATCACCTTTGATGGACTGGGCTGCAGATTTTATGGTCTCTTCATTATCAAAATTGATTGCGGGCCAGGTTGAGCGTGAAAACTCAATGACTTCAGCGCAGTTTTCGTCCGCGTTTAACAATTTGACAAAAGCCGCACCAATACCACCGGTTGAACCCGCAACAACTGCGCGGTAGTCTTTTGGAAGTGACTGCATAGAAACCATGAGAAAGCCCGAGTAAATTATGGATCAGACTACTATACATCGCATTGCAATGGAGCGTTTCAAGGCCTGGAAAAATCGTGAGCGGTTTACGCAACTTTTGGGCGAAGACAAGCCCACGGATATGGCTGAAGCCTACGCCATACAATCAGAACTCTACGACATCATGCGCGCGCAAGACCGGTTTACGGAATTTGGCGGCCATAAAGTGGCTTTGACCTCCCCTGCCATTCAGGAAATGTGCGGCGTGAGCGAGCCAGCCTATGGAGCGGTCTTTAAGGAATTTATTTATGAGAACAATCACTCAATCGACGTACAGGACTTCATCCGCTTTGGCATTGAGTTTGAAGTCTGTATTGAGATCGGCACTAATGTTCCTTTGTCTGATAAGCCTTACACCAAAGACACCATCGCAGAATTTATTGCCGCAGTCATGCCTGCGTTTGAACTGATAGATGACCGCGATGCGGATTATGCTCATCTTGATGCAGCGTCCATTTTAACTGATCGCTGCTGGTGTAACGGTATTGTAATGGGCGAACGCACGACAGACCTTGGCTCGCTGGATATCGGTAATTTGGCAACTAGGGTTCTGGTTAACGGACAGTCAAATGACCACGGCAATACGCGTGATGCCTTGGGGCATCCGCTTAATTCTGTAGCCTTTGTCGCCAATCACTTGGCGCGCTATGGCAAACAGCTTAAAGCTGGCGAAGTCATCATGACGGGTAGCGCGCTTAAAACACAGTTCCCCAACTCAGGTGACAGCATATCTTATCAGATTGCGGGGCTTGGCGATGTGAGTGTCCGCGTTATGTAAGCGATATGTCAAATCTTATACTCATTCTGGGCGACCAGCTTTCACACAATCTTTCATCGTTAAAAACAAGTGACAAATCCCAAGACCGCATTTTGATGTGCGAAGTGTGGGATGAAGCGACTTATGTAAAACACCACAAGAAAAAAATTGCCTTGCTGTTTTCTGCCATGCGGCACTTTGCAGATGAACTGCGCGATGAAGGCTGGCAAATTGATTATATCAAACTGGATGATGATAAAAATTCAGGCTCGTTTAAGGGCGAAGTTGAACGCGCATTATCAAGAAATACAATAGATAACATCGTCGTCACGGAGCCGGCAGAATACCGCGTCATGGAAGATGTGAAAAAATGGTCCAAGGAGTTTGATAAAACCGTTGAAATTTTGCCCGATGATCGCTTCATCGCCACGCACAAGGAATTTGAAAATTGGGCTGAGGGGCGCAAGCAACTACGTATGGAATATTTCTACCGTGACATGCGTCGCAAGACAAACTTGCTGATGGATGGCGATGAACCCGAAGGCGGCAAATGGAATTATGACAGCGAAAACCGCAAGCCCGCCAAAGACGATATGTTCATGCCTAAGCCTGTTCAGTTTGAACCGGATGAAATCACGCAGGAAGTGTTGAAACTGGTTGAGGATAAATTCGCAGATCACTTTGGTGATCTGGAACCTTTTTGGTTTGCGGTCACACACGAACAGGCAACGGAAGTGCTTGATTATTTTCTGGAAGCTGCCCTCCCCTCATTTGGCGATTATCAAGACGCCATGTTGACGGGGCAGAAGTTTTTATATCACTCCCTGCTTTCACCTTACATCAATTGCGGATTGCTTGATCCACTGGAAGTCTGCAAGCGGGTTGAGGCTGAATATAAAAAGGGGCGCGTACCGCTGAATGCGACCGAAGGGTTTATCCGTCAGATTATCGGATGGCGCGAATATGTGCGTGGCATTTACTGGCTGAAAATGCCTGAATACGTCAAACGCAATTTTTTGGAAGCTGACAATAAACTGCCTGACTTTTATTGGACTGGCGAAACGGACATGCTGTGTCTGCGCGAGGCCATTGCGCAAACCAAGGAAGAAGCTTACGCACATCATATTCAGCGCCTCATGGTGACGGGTAACTTTGCCATGCTTGCAGGGGTCGACCCGCACGAGGTTCACGAATGGTATCTGGCCGTTTATGCAGATGCCTATGAATGGGTTGAACTTCCAAACACGCTTGGCATGAGCCAGTTTGGCGATGGTGGGATACTTGGCTCAAAACCCTATGCAGCCAGCGGCAATTACATCAATAAAATGTCCGACTACTGCAAAAACTGCCGTTATGATGTGAAGAAAAAAACCGGCGAAGATGCTTGTCCTTTCAACGCACTTTATTGGGATTTTCTGATTCGCAATGAGGATAAACTAAAGGGTAATCCAAGGCTCGGCCAAGTATATAGAACCTGGAACAAGATGGATGAAACAAAACGTGATGAATATCTGGCCAGTGCGAAGGCATTTCTTGCATCTCTTTCTTAACAAAAGACTCGCATCTTGACCTTACGTTATGGTAAGAGTTTGTTAACACTTGAGATAAGGCAGGCAGGACTTTTCCCTGCTTTATTTTAAAACCATTGTTAGCATTTACAGGTAACTTCATGCTCCGCATCTTAATTCTTGCATTCTTTGTTGCATTCAGCACGTCTTCAGCTTTTGCATTCACGCTCAAGCAACAGATTTCAAAAGGTACTTTTGAATATCAAGGCGTGACGATTAATCCAAAACCGCTTGAAGGTATTTACAAAGCCAACAAATACAAAGGTCTTTGGACTTCGAAATCAGGTTTCTTTGGTATCAAGCGAGGTCTTACCAAGGACGGGAAACTATTGGTTCAAACACTTGCTTCTGCCGCAGATGAAGGCCTGAACCCAAAGCGTTATCTTGCGAATGCCAACATCGACAAAACGCAGATGAAAGGTAAAAAGATCGATCAACTCGAGCTTTATCTTACGGCTGAGTTTTTGAAATTTGCACGTGATATCCACATCGGAATTGTCGACAAATCAAGATTGCAGGCTGATGTTTTCAAGGCTGAAAAGAGCTTTGACCCCATCGCAACGATGAAACAACTCAAGAAGCAAGGGCTTAAGAAAACCCTGGCTAGCCTACGCCCGCAACATCCTCAATACGATGCCTTGCGCAAAGCGCTTGCTAAAACAACCGACCCTGCGAAACGACAGTTGATTGCCGCCAACTTGGAACGCTGGCGCTGGTTACCACAAGACATGGGCAGTAAGCACATCCTGGTCAATCAGCCTGCCTATGAAGTTTACATTTACAAAAACAAGAAAATTGTCGATCAACGCCGTGTGATCATCGGCAAAACTGAACATGCGTCCCCGCAGTTTAGTGACAAGATGACTTATGTTGAGTTCAATCCCCAGTGGAATATTCCTCAGTCCATTGCGGTCAATGAGTATCTGCCAAAGCTATTGAAAAATCCTAATTATCTTAAAACACGCGGCTACTCCTTGTTTGAAAACTGGAATCAGGGCGCAAAAGAGCTGGATGGTCGCAAGGTGAAATGGTCGAAAATTGACCCTGACAATCCAAAGAAGTTTCCATATCGCATCGTTCAGGGTGAAGGCCCCAGAAATGCATTGGGACAGGTGAAATTCCTATTCCCAAATGATCATGCAATTTATCTACACGATACGCCTGCGAAGAAATTGTTTAATTCGAAAAACAGAGCTTACTCGCACGGTTGTATTCGCGTACACAATCCGCTCGATTTCGCTCGTAAAATCTTTGAACTGGATGGTGCTATATCACCATCAAAAATTGATGGCGTTGTAAAAGCTGGTGAGCGCAAGTCTGTTATTCTAAAAGACCCGATGCCAATCCATTTGGCCTATTTCACAACATGGGTAGGACAAGGCGGAAAACTGGAAGTGCTTAAGGATGTTTACAGCCGCGATCCGGTTATCCTGGCCGCACTTCGCTAACTGCAGTCTTACGCTTTGAAATAATTTTCAAGAAAATTTTGATAGACCGCCATAAGTTTATCAACATCGCTCAAGGCCGTACGCTCATCAACCTGATGCATGGTTTGGCCCACAAGGCCAAACTCCACAACAGGACAATAATCCTTGATGAAACGTGCATCGGATGTTCCTCCACCCGTTGAAAGCTCTGGTATTTTGCCAGTGATATTTTGAATAGCATCAGACAAAGTGCTGATAAGCGTATCGTCTTTCGTGAGGAAAACATGACTGACACGGCCAAGCCATTCGATCTCAAACTTAACCGGGTTTTCTTTCCCGTTTCTGATTACGGCAGTTTTTGCGCCGTCGGTCAAACGACGTTTGATTTCCTGTTTTACAGTATCGCCCGTCCAAAGATCATTAAAGCGAATGTTAAAACTCGCCGTTGCTTTTGCTGCAATGACGTTGGTCGCTGTATTGCCAACATCAACTGAGGTCACTTCCAGG
>CALFBU010000009.1 GCA_937951455.1 uncultured Rhizobiaceae group bacterium | reverse complement strand
GGCTTCTTCCTGTAAAAACTGAACTAGCCCCGCACATTCATGAATGGCATTGGCTTCTGCCATCATCAGGTTTGTAATCCAGAGCGTGAGGCAATCGACCAGGATCATGCGCCCGGGGAAGGAGGATTGACGCAACGCATCAACCAGCGCAAGCGGTTCTTCAACCGTCGTCCACTCATCACCACGACGGCCCTGGTGGCTCTCCACCCGTTGCACCATTTCATCGTCCAGCGCACGACCCGTCGCAATATAAATCGGCTTGAGACCAGACTTTAAAACAAGCCCCTCAGCAAACTTGCTCTTGCCCGAACGCGCCCCGCCTAAAATGAATGTAGTTTCTGCTGTCATGGTGAATGTCTCCTCAAGATAATGTCTATCGGGAAATTAAGGCTCAGGTCAATTAAAATGAAAAAAAGCTATCTAAATATCGCGGGCATTTTGAAGCAACCCATCCACATCCAGCCAGCGTTCCATTTCTTCGGCCAACTCATCAAGCGCCTGTTCGACAGTTTGCATGTATGAAACATCACCGCCACTCAAGAATCCCGCAGACTCTAATAGCGCTTTGCGATAGGCGTCGCTTCCAAATAGTCCGTGCAGATAACAGCCACACACGTTACCTTGAGCGTTGATTGCTCCGTCCTTATGCGTTTCAAAGTCAATCATTGGGCACGCGCAATCTTTTCCCGTGGTTTGTCCCATGTGAATTTCATAGCCATCCAGAGGAAGATCATGCTCTATCGACGTTGGTTTGGAATTCTTGACCGTTTTTTCAGGGCGCAATTCCGTTTCGATGTCGAGCAAGCTAAGCCCTTCAATTTCGCGCACATCCCCCTCAAGACCTAGCGGATCTTTAATGGTTTTACCCAAAATCTGATACCCACCGCAAATACCAATGACGCAACCACCCTTCGCAGCGAAAGCCTTGATTGGCGCTTCCCAGCCATTGCTACGCAATTCCTGCATGTCGGCAATGGTAGACTTGGAACCAGGCAAAACAACCATATCTGCATCATTCGGAAAGACATCGCCCTTGCGAATAAACTGAAGGGCAACACCCTCTTCTGCCTTGAGCGGATCAAGATCATCAAAATTCGCAATCTTGCCCATGGCAGGCACGACGATCTTGAACCCCTCACCAGCGTTTTGCTCAATTTATCGAGCGCAACACTGTCTTCTGCTGGCAATTTTTTAATCGCATCAATCCAAGGCAAAATGCCGAAGGATTTCCAATTGGTAAAATCCGTAATAGACTTCAACCCATCATCGAACAACGAAATATCACCGCGAAACTTGTTGATGAGATATCCCACAATCATGTCCCGATCTTCGGGCGGCAAAATTGTATGCGTGCCGACGATGGAAGCGATGACGCCGCCGCGATCAATATCACCAATCAATACCACTGGCACGTCCGCTGCGCTGGCAAAGCCCATATTGGCAATATCACCCGCACGCAGGTTAATCTCGGCAGGTGAACCAGCGCCCTCAACTAAAATCAAATCCGCTTCCTCACCAACGTGATCGAAACTCTCCATGACGGACGCTAGCAGTTTGGGTTTCATCGCAAGGTATTCGCGTGCCTTCGCATTGCCCCAAACCTTGCCTTGCACCACAACTTGAGAACCAATGTGATTTTGCGGCTTTAGCAATACAGGGTTCATGTGAACGGTAGGCTCAACCCCACACGCCAAGGCTTGCAACCATTGCCCGCGACCAATCTCGCCTTCACCAACATCGGCCTTTGCCACAGCTGCATTGTTTGACATGTTTTGCGGTTTGAACGGAACAACCTTGATGCCACGACGTTTCGCGGCACGACAGAGCCCTGCGACAAGAACCGTCTTGCCGACATCGGAGCCTGTACCTTGAAACATAAGTGCGCGGGGCATGAAATTTATCCTAACTAATTTACGTCAGAGATAGCCTGATAAAGCCCTAGGCGCAATCAGCTTTCAGTGCGGTTTTTTTGTGTGTAAAGCGTCATACCCAGCACGGACGCAACAGCGATAAATGCCAAAACCGAAACCAGCATTTGGCTTTCAAGATTTGCAACCGCAATGCCCGTAAAGCCCCACGAAACAGCAACACCATACGTCCAGTGACGAAGTTTCTTCTGGTGATAAAGCGCAAAGCACAAAGCCAAAACAAGCGCTACGATTGCCGCTGGCACTTGCGATAAAAATCCATAGCCTGCCAAAATCAACCCAATTGACACAAAAGACGCCGCCGTCAACCAACCTGCATACAGTGCAACGGGCCAGTTTGATGCCCAATTGGTTTCAGCATATTGGGTAACACTCAAACAAGCGATTGCAGATATGAGCATGATCCAGATGAGCACCGTTGCCCAAATCGGCGAAACCAGCGCTACAGGCAGCCAGAAGGTTCCAACCGCTAGTGAAATAAACAGCGCAACACGCCCCGCATCCCATTGAAGATCATCACGCTCTTTAAACGCACCCCATACGGCGTGAACAATCAGCCAAAGATAAATCACACCCCAAATCGCGAATGCCCAACCTGCTGGCTGAACTGGAGGCCTGTCTTGCGGGATTGGATAAATTTCTGGCGGAATGCCACCAAACTCGGGCGAGAAAAATGGTGCAATCGCGAATGTAAAAGCTGCAAGTAGAACTAAATATGCTTTCATGGAAAAATCCTAATAATAATATCTAAAACATAAGAAGCGACTGCGCTAAATGTTCCCAATCGAGAAGACCCGAACGTCTAAACCTCGCCAAACAGAATATTGCTAACCAACTTATCGCGTTCGTAAATATCTTCGTAGAAGCTCGGAATACCCTCTTCATTCACCCAAACGGTAAAATAAGCCAAATGCACAGGCACTGCTTTTTTCAGGTTCACGCGAGTGGTCTTTTTGCTGTCAAGAATGCTGTCAATTTTACCGCGAGAAACGCCGCTTGAGCTAAACAGTTTTTCTGCAAATTCCATTGGCTTGTGAACTCTAATACACCCTGATGAATAGGCGCGGCGAGACTTTGCAAAAAGTTCGCGGTGCGATGTATCATGAAGATAAACTGCATGTTTGTTCGGGAACATGAACTTCACCTGACCCAAAGCATTTTTCCGACCGGGTTTTTGTACAATACGGTACGGGAAGCGTTTCGGATTAACCCCAT
>CALFBU010000008.1 GCA_937951455.1 uncultured Rhizobiaceae group bacterium | reverse complement strand
AGCCATATGGCCAGCTTCCGCCGCAGCCAGGTCACCCAGCAGTTTGCGAATGGAGGCGTCGGATGTTTGTTTCACCGCTGCATTATAAAAGCGGTAGGCTTGCGCTTCCATTTCCGCTGCCTGATTACGCACTTCTTCAACGCCGAAGGGTTTTACCAACCAGTCAGGCTTGCGATTATAAAAGCCCGAAACATGCTCTCGTCTAATCAAGGGAATGACCTCACCAAATTTTTCCTGATGCAGTTCAATCAGCCATTGGCGGTGTTGGTTTTCTTCCGCCACCATTTCATCAAAGAGCTTGGCGCTGTCAGGAAAATCCTCGCGCAGACCTTCTGCATAACTTGCATAGATGCGCGCATCATCTTCTTCCGATGAAATTGCCAGCGCCAATATCTCTTGTTCGTTAAGCGATTTGAAAGAGCGTTTGCCAGTGGGTAAAAATCTTGAAATCATAATAAGCCTCTTTAGAATTATTCTAAAATAAGAGATTGGCATGAATGTTGCAATCTATTCATTGGAAATAAAATCAAGAATTTGAAAGTGTAGTCAGTTAATCGGATACGTAAGTAGCGATTGCGCATATTACCTTACGTAATAAACTCGTTAAAATAGGATGATTACAATGGAAGTAAGCACAAACCCAACATCAGCAACGAATGCAGGTATTGCAGATGGATCTGTTGGCGGTGGTAACTCACAGCTAACGCAAGCGTTTGACCGCGCAATTGCTGAAGCTCAACAGACTTTGGCAACAACCACTGTAAAAGGCGCTGATTTACGTGCTCTACAGCAGAGCGCTCGATAATTTAATCTATTCAGTCAATGCAATAACCCCGTTCCTTTTTGGCACGGGGTTATTTTTTTGTTTCAAATTAGTCGAGATCGAATTCCAGCGTCTTGACCTGCTGGAAGAGACCCGTATCCATTAATGCTTTGATGACTGAATCGCCTGGCTGTTCGTCGAGATAAAGCAGGGCAATCGCATCACCGCCTGCTTCATTACGGCCAAGATGGAAGTTCGCAATGTTAAGTCCTGCCTCACCCATGGCCTTACCCAGAGTACCGATGATACCCGGCTCATCGTGGTTGGTTGTATAAAGCATGTGACGACCCACATCGGCATCCATGTTAATGCCTTTAATCTGGATAAAGCGTGGCTTGCCATCGGAAAACACCGTACCAGCGATGGAGCGTTGCTGTGATTTCGTGGTAATCACAAGCTTCATGTAGCTGTCGTAAATTCCAGACTTGTCCTGTTTGGTCTCAGAAACTTGAATGCCACGCTCTTTTACCATGACAGGTGCGGAAACCATGTTCACATCCGCCACTTGCGGGCGAATGAGGCCTGCAAGGGTTGCACTTGTCAGCGCATTGGTATTCATGCCCGCAATCGCACCATCATAAATGATCTCGACTTTAACGATCGGGTCGTCGTTCACCTGCCCAACAAACGCACCGAGATAACCGGCAAGCTTGATGAAAGGTACAAGGCGCGGCGCTTCTTCTGCTGTAATCGACGGCATGTTGATCGCGTTGGAAACAGCGCCATTGATTAAATAATCAGACATTTGTTCCGCAACCTGAATGGCAACATTTTCCTGCGCTTCAGAGGTTGAAGCACCTAGGTGCGGTGTACAAACGACATTTGGAAGACCAAAGAGCGGGCTTGCTTCTGCAGGCTCAACTTCAAATACATCAAAGCCAGCACCAGCGACCTTGCCCGACTTGATGGCTTCCGCCAGCGCTTCCTCATCAACCAGACCGCCACGCGCACAGTTTACAATGCGAACGCCTGTCTTCATTTTGGCAATGGCTTCTGCGTTGATCATTTTAGTCGTTTTGTCGGTCTTTGGAACGTGCAGCGTGATGAAATCAGCACGTGGCAGAAGTTCATCCAGCTCCACTTTCTCAACGCCCAATTGTTTGGCGCGTTCTTCAGAAAGGAACGGGTCAAAGGCAATGACTTTCATGCGCAGACCAATCGCGCGTTCGGCAACGATTGCACCGATGTTGCCGCAACCGATAAGACCGAGCGTTTTGTTGGTAATCTCAACGCCCATGAATTTGGACTTTTCCCATTTGCCCGCTTGGGTGGATGCGTCTGCCGCAGGAATTTGCCTAGCAACCGCAAACATCAGCGAGATGGCGTGTTCAGCCGTGGTGATGGAATTACCAAACGGCGTATTCATCACGATGATACCCTTGCGCGATGCCGCAGGAATTTCAACGTTATCAACGCCGATGCCGGCACGGCCGATGACTTTAAGCTTGGTTGCCTTTTCAATCAGATGCGCTGTTGCCTTTGTGGCAGAGCGAATGGCAAGGCCGTCATATTGGTCGATTACGTCATAAAGCGCATCTTTGTCTTTTCCCAGATCAGGCTGGAAATCGACATCGACACCGCGTTCACGAAAAATGTTTACGGCAGTTTCAGAGAGTTTGTCAGAGACAAGGACACGTGGTTTCTGTGTTGGAGCCATGATGGCCTCCTTTTTAATTTTGAATAAATGTAAATTAAGCGATTGTGGCAAGTTGGGTATGAAACGCCCAATCAAGCCAAGGCATGAGTGCTTGAAGGTCAGAAGCTTCAACGGTAGCGCCTGCCCAGATGCGGAGACCGGATGGGGCGTCACGATATGAACCAATATCAAGCGCGACGTTTTCCTTTTCCAAAAGCTGAACCATGCCTTTGGCAAAAGCCGCTTGTTCGCTGGCTTCAAGTGCCGCGATACGTTCATCTGCAATCGAAAGACAGACGGAAGTATTGGAGCGCGTTGAAGGATCAATCGCCAGATTTTCAAT
>CALFBU010000007.1 GCA_937951455.1 uncultured Rhizobiaceae group bacterium | reverse complement strand
ATTTACAGACTACGGCATGAACGAATTCGCCCGTGAATTAGGTTTGGGCCCTACCCTTTGGGTCTATGACGTTTCACGCATGTTGGGCGGCGTTATCTTCATGGCCGCAGCAGCTTATGCACTCATGCGAGGCGTTCACATTCGTGCGGACTTTATATACCGCAACTGGACGCCCAAGACACAAGCAACGGTCGATGCAACGCTGTATCTATTGTTCTACTTCCCTGCCATGTTGTTTTTCTTCTGGTCAACGCTTGACTATGGGCTTGATGCTTTCGGCAAAAACATTTTTGATTCAACAGGCTGGGAAAGAGCATCAGATTCCACATGGGCGCCATATTTATGGCCTGCCCGTATCTTCATGCCAATCGGCGCATTCCTGCTACTGTTGCAAGGATTCCCAGAACTCTTCCGTTGTTTCCACCAGATGGGTGCCGTGCGTGAAGCTAAGTTCGTACGTTTGCTAATTCCTTACATCATCATTTTGACCTTGATTTTTGTGGCGGTATTCTTCCCGAAAACATTCCCGATGTTTGACTGGCTTGGCCTTACAGGAGCAGCAGCATTTTCCAAGCCTACCATTGGTTTATTCATGCTAGGTGCTATGTTGTTCGTGATTTTTGTCGGCTTCCCGATTTCCTTTACGCTTATCTTCCTAGCATTCACATTCGGTGCGTGGGGTTCAGGCAGCGCCTTAACCTTCTTCCTTCAAACACTTCAAACCAACGCCACCATGCTGGATGACCAATTGGTCGCTGTGCCATTGTTCATTCTTATGGGGATTGTCATGGAGCAAGCAGGTCTTATGGAGCGTCTCTTCATGGCGGTTCAAATGATGATGTCAAAAACAAGAGGCGCGCTCTTCATTGCCGTGCTCTTCGTATCAACCATCTTTGCTGCAGCAACAGGTATTGTGGGCGCATCGGTTACCATCCTTGGTATCATGGCCGCCAAAACCATGAACCGTTCGGGTTATAACGTTCGCATGGCTGCGGGTACCATCACTGCTGGTGGTACATTGGGTATTCTTATCCCGCCGTCCATCATGTTGATCGTAATGGGGCCTGTACTGGAAATTCCTGTAACAGACCTCTTCCGCGCTGCGATTATCCCTGGTGTTCTACTGGCATCACTTTACCTGATCTACGCAGTAGGTCGTTGTATGATTAATCCATCACTCGGCCCAATCCTTCCAGCAGAGGAACAACCAGAAACATCACCTTATTATATTGTTGAAGTAATTCTGGTTATGGCTTCGCTTGTTGCGTTCGTTTGGTTGATTACCATTGGTGCCGCGACAGGGTTCGGCCTATTCCCGCTTGATGGACTGCTTGTTCCGATCCTTTGGCTTGGCGTAATGTTTGGTGTCTACAAATGGACAAGGGCCAATCAACCTGGTGGCTTTTACTTCTCCGACCTTTGGTATGAATTCTTCATGGGTCTGGTTCCACCAACCGTGCTTATTGCATTTGCTCTAGGTTCGATCCTGGCCGGTTGGGCAACACCAGCAGAAGCAGCAGCCTGTGGTGCTTTCGGTGCTATCCTTCTGTCATTGGGTTACGGACGCTTCACGTTCAAAGGCTTCTACAGTGCATTGATCAAAACGCTGGAAATTTCAGTTCTGATCATGTTCCTTGTAGCTGCGTCAAACTTCTTTGGTGCGGTATTCTCAAATCTTGGCACACCGAAGTTCCTTACAGAGCTTCTCCTATCCTTCGACCTTTCCACAGCAGCCATGCTCATCCTCGTGATGGCATTGGTATTCCTGCTAGGTTGGCCGCTGGAGTGGGTTCCAATCGTGTTGATTATTGTTCCGATCCTCGTGCCATTGTTGGTGTCACTGGACGTAAATCTGACGTGGTTCGCTATCCTTGTGGCGGTAAACCTGCAGACCGCGTGGCTCAGTCCGCCCGTGGCACTCTCGGCATACTTCCTCAAAGGGGTTGTGCCGGAATGGGATCTGAAAGACATTTACTTCGGCATGATGCAATTCATGGTCATCCAGGTAATTGGTCTGATCTTGATATTCATGTTCCCGGGCTTCGCGCTTTGGCTACCTGACTTCTTGTCAGCCAATGGATCACCAGGCTTCTTCAGCTACGAAGGCTTCCCTTCTGTTGCGCAATAAGATGAAGTAAAAAAGCTCTCCTCCCTTGCAGTTGCGTAATAAAAAACGTTGCTGCGAGGGAGGTTTTTTTATGGGATATTGAAATATGAATTCTCTATTTTCACTTGAAGGCAAAACAGCGCTCATAACAGGTGGCGGTTCTGGCATTGGTAAGGCTATTGCCCATGCTTACTCTGACCAGGGCGCGAGTATCATTCTGGTTGGTAGACGCGAAGCGCTGCTTGAAGAAGCTTTGGGTGAGCGTGATGGCTTCACCATCGCTACAGATCTTATGGCAGAGGATGCAAGCCAAACAATCTTCAACGCCTGCAATACATTGAACGCCCTGCCAGACATTATTGTCAGTGCGGCAGGATTAAATCCGCGCAAACATGCTGATGACGTCGATCAAGAAACCTGGAACAAAACCATTCATCTAAACCTTTCAGTCCCCTTCTTTTTGGCACAAGTCTTTGCCCCTAACATGAAAAGGAAGCACTGGGGCCGCATCATCAATATTGCTTCATTGCAATCCACCAGAGCATTCACAAACGGGATTGCATACGGCGCTTCCAAAGGCGGCATCACGCAGCTCACAAGAGCGATGGCAGAAGCCTGGTCAAAAGACGGCATCACCGCAAATGCGATAGCACCGGGGTTCTTTCCGACTGAATTGACAGCAGCAGTTTTTGGCGATGAAGAAGTTTCTCAACACCACGCAAAAATGACCTGTATCGGACGAAACGGAAAACTTGAAGATCTGGCAGGCCCTGCAATTTTCTTGGCATCCGATGCTTCAGGTTATGTCACAGGACAGGTTTTACCCGTTGATGGAGGTTATACCGCAAAATGAAGGCGCTCGTTTACACTGACACTATGAAAACAGAATTCCGCGATGAAGCGGATCCGCAAGCCCTTGAAGGTGAAGTCATCGTTGATCTGACTCATTGCGGCATTTGTGGCTCTGATATGCATGCATGGCACGGACATGACGCAAGACGTGTTCCACCACTCATTCTGGGCCATGAAGCGGTCGGTGTTCCACGCTCTGGTAAATTTGGAGGCAAACGCGTTGCAATCAATCCATTGATGACATGCGGCACCTGCCTGCCCTGCACATCAGGAAGCGAACATCTTTGCGAAAAACGTGAACTCATCGGCATGCGCGTTCCAGGCGCCTTTGCTCAAGCGGTAGCCATTAAAGAAGAAAATATCTTTGAAATTCCCAACCATCTATCATTCGATCAGGCAGCCTTGGCAGAACCTTTGGCGGTTTGTGTGCATTCGGTTCAAATCGGAATGGATCGCTTAAAAAGACCAGCAGAGCAATCATCTGCTATCATCTTGGGCGGTGGCGCAATAGGACTTCTTTGTGCCCTTGTCCTGCAAAATCAAGGCATTACCAATTTATGGATTGGTGAAACAAATCCGCTACGCCGTGAGATGCTTGCAAAAGTCTTGAATGCGAAACCGTACGATCCAATCAATGAAAAACCTGGCATTGAACATGCTGATCTGATTTTGGATTGCGTCGGCTCTGGCCACACCAGAAAAGCAGCTTCTGAACTGGCTTTGCCCGGTGGCACGATTGTGCATGTCGGCCTGCAGGACAGCAACGAAGGGCTGGATACCAGACGCATAACACTGCAAGAAATCGCCTTTATCGGCACATATTGCTATACAAACAAAGATTTCCAGGAGGCTTTGGACTTGCTTGCAGCTGGCAAAGTCACCAGAGATGGGTGGTCCGAAATTCGTCCCCTGGAAGAAGGAATTCAAGGCTTCGAAGAAATCCACAACGGTACCGCGCCACCAAAAATCATATTGGAGATCTAGGGAAAAATTGAACAACAAGTATCAATCAATATAGTCAAATGACTCATCATAGAATTTATTTAAACAATAAATTTTACTAATTCTACATTAATTTCTTTTAAGATCACTGTACCTGTTGGCTAAGGTGATTAGAATGATCAGTTCCTCAATACATAAAAAACTGACTGCATTGGTTTTGATTTTATCGATACCAATTGCTGTGTTTATATATATTCAGGAAAAGAATATACGAAGCGAGCTCAATCAAATTCAAACTGGCATCGCAGGCTTGGATTTCATAGAGATGATCTGGTCAAAAATTGAGATAATTAACAAGACAACTTCCGCATCTTTAGAACTCAAGCAGTCTCCACTTGAAACTTTCTTTTCAAAAGTTGAAATTGAGCTTGAGACTAGAGAAAAAATGACAAAGCGTTGGGAAAGCCTGACAGACGACACAGCAAAAACAACCAAGCGCCTTTTATCCGCTCAACAACTTATTTCTGATATAACGAACACTTCACAAGTCACAAGTTTGATATCCAAAACCAGCCCGGAATTTGCGCTTATTGCTTATGACCGTTTGCCAGAACTCTCCTATCGCATAGAAACCCTAATGCGATTAAGTGAACGCCTTAACGTTAAGGCAGAACTGATACAGCCAGATGTAATGGGTTTCCTTGTAAACGCCGGGCAGTTCAAAGCCATCGCAGACTATATATCCAGAAACTCCAGACGAGAAATGAATGAATACGGCAGATCTTCAAAGGCCGCCATAGAAGATATTGGTCAGCAATTCAGAAAGCAAAATGGAAAATTTCAGAGCGCCGCAGTAAAGGTCACACGTGCAATTCAAAAACATTTGAGTGGGCCAAAGATTATCTTGCCACCATTGCTGGAGGCTGAGACGAAGTTCGACACCATAATTTCCAATTATTGGCGCGAAATCAACCAAGCGTTTACAAGCAGCATCTTGGCAAAACAATCAAAACTCCATGGTATGTATCAAAAAGCTGGTATTTTTCTAGCACTGTTTATTGCTACACTATTATCCATTACTTGGTTCTTGCGAAAATCCATTCTCATGCAAGCAAATGAGCTAGAACTCAACTCCCGTAAGGTAAAAGAGCAAAACAGCACTCTTATGGAGCGTGAGGTAGAACTTAGCACAGCGATGAGAGCCGCTGAAAGTGCGGAAAGAGCAAAATCAGAATTTTTGGCAAACATGTCTCACGAGATCAGGACGCCAATGAATGGTGTTATGGGTATGGCCGAACTACTGAATACAACGTCACTCGATCCAAAACAAAAAATGTTCACAGAAGTCATTGTAAAATCAGGCGCATCTCTTCTAACCATTATCAATGACATTCTGGATTTTTCCAAAATTGACGCAGGTCAATTGGAACTCGACTCTGCACCTTTTGAGTTAACAAGTGCGTTTGAAGATGTGGCTACGCTAGTCTCTACAAAGGCTGCAGAAAAGGATTTGGAACTTATTTTAAGGATTGACCCTAGTCTTCCCAAAATGTTGGTTGGCGATGTCGGTCGCTTACGCCAAATTGTTACAAACTTGCTTGGTAACGCTGTAAAATTCACTGAAAAAGGCCATGTTTACATCAATGTCGAAGGAGATTCTGCAAGCACTGATGCAACAATTACAGAGCTGAAAGTTTCTGTAGAAGATACAGGCATTGGAATCAAAGAAGATGAATGTGAGAAAGTGTTCTCAAAATTCAGCCAGGTAGACACATCAGCAACCCGCAAACATGAGGGCACTGGCCTTGGACTGTCTATTACTTCTTCATTGGTAAAGCTTATGGATGGTAATATTGGTGTTAAAAGCAAACTGGGAGAAGGGTCTACATTCTGGTTCACGATCAAGCTGCCAGTACATGGTGAAGCGATTCCTGAACGCATTATTCCAGGTGATGTAACCGGCTCGCACATTCTAATCATTGATGACAATAGCGTAAATAGAGCCATTCTCACCGAACAAATGACTTCTTGGCAATTCGACAGTGCTGCTGCAAGTAGTGGCTTGGAAGGTCTTAAAATAATGCGCGCTGCTATAAAGAGCGGGGTTAATATCGATCTTGTAATCTTGGATTTCCAAATGCCGGGAATGAGCGGAGCGGATGTTCTTTCGGAGATGCGTCATGACCCCCTATTGAAAGAAATATCTGTTGTAATGCTGACATCAGTTGACAGCACTACAGCCAATCAGGAACTTTCAAAACTGGGCATTCAAGCGAATCTAACAAAGCCTGCACGTTCATCCATGCTCTTGAATACCATATTGCAAGTTCTTGCTAATAAAAGTGCACAAGAACAAGCTCGTAAAACAAACCAAGAAAGTCAGACTTCACTATTTAAAACAAATACAATTCTTGGCGAGCCGATACAGTCTGTATCACCTGTCAAAGGACTCGATATCCTCGTTGCAGAAGACAATGAAGTCAATCAGATACTCTTCAATCAAATTTTGGAAGAAACAAAGCTTGGTTATAAAATTGTAGAAAATGGCCGCCTTGCTTTTGCAAATTACAAAATACAACAACCAAGATTAATTCTTATGGACGTTTCCATGCCGGAGATGAATGGTAAAGAAGCAACGCAGGCAATCCGTCAATATGAAAAAGCTAATGGCCTTGCAAGAACTCCTATCATCGGTGTCACAGCCCACGCCCTAAACGGTGATATGGAATCATGTCTTGATGCTGGCATGGACGATTATCTCTCAAAACCGGTGTCACCAGACAAGTTGGTACTGAAAATCGAGCAGTGGTTGAAGTCAGGAGTAAGTAAAAAAGCGCAACAAAAGGCGTAGATTTTACATCATTTTATTAAATATTAAGGTTCAAGCCTTAATCTTACGCAAGGTAATAGTGAGCGTAAAATGACCAATTCAGAAAAACTTTATAGACAAGAAGAACTGCCCCTGACTGACGTAGAGCTTCGACTTGTTCAAGCCAGATTGTTGGCTTCAATGAGCAACATTGATGGGAAAGTTCTGGATGTTGAGAACCTGATGGCAGACAGCATGCTGGAACTCATGGACAAAAAAGATATATATAAACTCAAGCAGCTTTACCTGGAAGAGTTAAGTAACCCAAATCTTGAACATAGCCTTGATGAGATTGTAGAGTTTATGAAACGTGCGCCCATCAACGAGCGGATTTCATTGCTGAAGATGCTGTCAGCTTTGGCAATCTGCGACGGTGAACTTCATAAAAATGAGGAATTGTTTTTAAAGTCGGCAATGCGCAAACTCAGCGTCATCGTGCAAGTCGGAAAAACAAGTTAAACGAGTAATATCAGCATTCAAAAAACAACTATCTCAACAACAAGTTTGATGATAGTAGCCTACGATACATACAATAATGATCGTAATTTCATGACTAATTCTGACACAACTGGCCTGACCCAATTAGGCGCTGAAACAACGCTTCCTCGTTCCCCAGAAGAAGCAACCCTGGAACGCGTTAAGAACTCGCAAGGTGACACCAATTTCCTAGTGCGCTTCACACAGCCTGAATTCACCTCCCTATGCCCTATGACAGGACAGCCCGACTTCGCGCATCTGGTAATTGATTATGTCCCAGACCAATGGATGGTAGAATCCAAATCGCTAAAGCTTTATTTAGGTTCCTTCCGTAACCATGGTGCGTTTCATGAAGATTGCACTGTTGGCATAGGCAAGCGTCTGGTTGAACTATTGGAGCCACGTTGGCTACGCATTGGCGGCTATTGGTATCCTCGTGGCGGCATGCCGATAGACGTATTTTGGCAGACCGGTGCACCCTTGGCTGATGTTTGGTTGCCAGATCAAGGCGTTCCAACATACAGAGGGCGTGGTTAGCAGCTGTTAAAAATGCCTATAAAGGCAATACAAGTCTGGACAATTCGTTCGACTCTGGATAAAAGCGCGACAGAGAACACAAATGTAACAAATTGTGTAATTACGAGTTTGTTTTCGTGAGTTAGATAAAACAAGTCCCAAGACTGCTATCTCCTTGAAAACCATAGATAAAAGAGGCAAAGCCGTGTCAACTTTCGACAAAGTAGCAGACATTATTTCAGATACAAGTGAAATCCCGCGTGAAGACATTACACCGGAAAGCCATACAATTGATGACCTTGGCATTGATAGCCTGGACTTCCTAGACATCGTATTCGCGATTGACAAAGACTTCGGCATCAAGATTCCACTGGAAACTTGGACACAGGAAGTAAACGACGGCAAAGCATCTACTGAAGAGTATTTCGTTATGAAAAACCTTTGTAGCAAGATCGACGAGCTTGTCGCTGCTAAAGCGTAGTCAAAGCTATTTTTAGAACAAATACAAGACCCCCGTTAATCGGGGGTTTTTGCGTATTTGGAATACGCTTAGAATCAATGAACAAATGGGGCAGACGCCATGAAGCTTGAATATTTTCAGATGATAGACAAAATTCCAAGTGTTGATTTGGAAGCTAAGGTTTTGAACGCAACCTCTACTGTTCCTGATGAAAGCCCTGTTTTTGAGGGCCATTTCCCTGGTCACCCGCTTGTACCGGGCGTATTGATGATTGAAACCATGGCGCAGGCCTCTGGCATTCTCATCATGCATACGATTAACTTTGAAAAAATACCGTTATTGGCGGGTGTTAAAGAAGGCAAGCTACGCAATTTTGTAGGCCCAAAAACAAACATTGAAATCAAGGCGGAAATTGAACACGAAGGTTCAGGCTTTGCTGTAACCAAAGCCGAAATTCGCTCTGAAGGAAAACGTATTGCAAATGCGCAACTAACCTTCACAATCATGCCGTTTCCAAGCCCTGATCTACAGAATACCATCAAGGCGCAGGTTGCGGATATGAAAACGAACGTTTAGTTTAGACGTAAGTTAAGACTCACCTGAAATTTATACTGAATTCGGACTTTAAAGTATGTCTTCATCACAAAAAGAAGTTTGCATCACTGGCATTGGTTTTGTCTCATGCTATGGCGAAGGTGCAGAACACCATTGGAATGTTTTGGGTGGCAACAAGGCCCCTACCCCAATAATTGCATCAAATACAGTTCCGCCGTATGGTGTTCACCCGCTTCCAGAGATGGACTGGGCGCTACAAATCCCGCGCAAAGACCAACGCCAAATGGAAAACTGGCAACGACTAGGTACTTATGCAGCAGGTTTGGCACTTGATGATGCAGGTCTTAAGGATAACGCTGAAATGGTTTCAACCATGGATCTTGTTGTCGCTGCAGGTGGCGGGGAACGTGATGTTGAGACCGATGAAGCCATCCTGAAAGATGCCATCGCAAGCAATGATGCAGAACAGCTGATCCTGGATCGTTTGCGCACCGACTTGCGCCCTACGCTTTTCCTGGCGCAACTTTCAAACTTGCTGGCTGGTAATATTTCTATTGTTCACAAGGTAACAGGTTCATCACGCACATACATGGGTGAAGAAACTGCTGGCGTCACCGTTATTCAAAACGCTGTATCACGCATCGCTTCAGGCCAGAGCACGCACATGCTGGTTGGCGGGTCATACAATGCCGATCGTCCAGATGCACTTCTACCGCATGCCCTTAATCACTATTTGTATGACGGAGGTCGCGAAGGCGTTCATGGTCGTCAAGGCAAAGGCGGCGGCATGCGCATGGGCAGTGTTGGTGCTTTCCTGGTTCTTGAAGAAGCAGAACATGCAAAAGCACGCGGCGCACATGCTTACGCAAAGCTTTCAAGTGTGAGTTCAGATCTTGGTAAGCGCGAAGGCGAAAAAGGCATGAACCGCATGGACGTCATGTTCGACAAACTGGGCGCAACGCCAGGTGCGGTGATATCGGGTGCAACAGGGGTGAGTGAAGCAACCAAATTTGAGATGGATTATCTCAACTCAAAACTTGGCGATGATACACCTGTCCGCGCATTCCAAACGCTTATCGGCCAGCCACTGGAAGCCACCTTCCCTGCGGGCGTGGCTCTTGCAGCCTTGGCGTTAAAGAACAATGGCTTTTATGCGCCGTTTGAACCACAGGAAAAGCCGGTTAAAGAAGATGTTTCATCCATTATGGTTACATCTATTGGTCACCATTGCGGCGAAGGTTTCGCCCTACTAAGTAAAGCTTAGGAGAACTCGATATGACAAAATATACAGATCATAAGGGACGCCCAATTGTTGTTGTGACGGGTCTTGGTGCTGTTACTTCGCTGGGTCGCGGTGTCGATGAAAACTGGAAAGCTTTGAGCGCGGGCAAATCAGGGATTCACAAAGTTAAGAGGTTCTCTACAGAAGGCCTCAACACACAAATCGCCGGCACTGTTGATTTCATGGAACCAGAAGAAGTTTCAGCTCCCGGCATTTCATACGCCATGGCAGATGCGACAACCGAAGAGGCGCTAACGGACTCAGGATTTGGCAGATCAGGTTTTCCAGGCCCACTCTTCTTTGCAGCACCTCCTGTGGAACTTGAGTGGCAACACCGCTTTGATTTGATCGGCCGTACCAGCGAAGGTGAGATCGGCTATGAACGCATGTTGGCCTC
>CALFBU010000006.1 GCA_937951455.1 uncultured Rhizobiaceae group bacterium | reverse complement strand
ATCGGTTGCCACGACAGGCTCGCCAATATTGGCTTCACGGGCGCGATCAATGACATGGCATATCATGGGTAGACCGTTGATTTCTGCCATGGGTTTGTCTGGTAACCTTGTTGAGGCCATGCGAGCCGGGATAAGAATTAGGGTGTTTGTCATTTTCTATTGGATTCTCGTTAAAAACTTCGCTAATCAATCTTGCAAATAGTGTCAAAAAGTCTCACTAGATGCTTTCATAGAGACGTTGTATCTGACATACAAACACAATAGGTTCTGGCCTATATAAACGCCACCTTTTTTCTGTGGCATCTGCGCGAGGGTTTCTCGTTGCATAAAGGAGTTATAAGACGATGGATTCTTTTGAGTTCAATAAAATCGCAATGGCTGTTCTTGGAACTGCCTTCTTGGTCATGGGTTTGAATTTTGCTGCGGATGGTTTGTTCCACGCAGAAATCCCGGAGCAAAAAGGTTACGCAATCGAAATAGCAGAAGCTGATACCAGTTCTGAAAGCGAAGAGCCTGCAGGTCCTGCTTTCGATCCAGTCGAGCCATTGTTGGCAAGCGCTGATGCTGGTGCGGGTGAAGGTGTCTTTAAAAAGTGCGCTGCATGCCATAGCGTTGATGCTGGTGGCGCGAACAAGGTTGGCCCTGCTTTGTATGGCGTCGTGAACCGCGATATCGCATCTATCGATGGTTTCTCATATTCAGGCGCACTCAAGGAATATGGCGAAGGCAAACAGTGGACTTATGAATCCCTCAACGGCTTTCTTTGGAAACCAAAAACTTATGTCAAAGGCACTTCGATGGGCTTTGGTGGCATCAAGAAAGTTGAAGACCGTGCAAACCTGATCGCATATCTACGCGAACAAGCTGAAAGCCCTGCTGAGCTTCCTGCTCAATAAGCTTATTCAAGTTGAATTTATCAAAGCCGGGCTATTTGCCCGGCTTTTTTGTTTGTCTTAAATTTTATAGGCACTATTATTCATAAGTAGTGAAACAGGAATTTGAGATATGTGGTTTTCAGCCTTTACGCGAAGAAAGTTTTTAAGTCATTCAGCTGCGGTGGCCTTTGCGTCTTTAGTGCCAAAAGTTTCCTTGGCGAAAAACCCGGTTGAGCAAAAGCTGCATGGTTTATCAGCCTTTGGTGATTTGAAATATCCACCAGACTACAAGCATTTTGATGATGCGGTGCTAGATGCGCCGAAAGGGGGAACACTTGCTTTTTCTCCTTCAAGCTGGGCTTTCAATCAAAATGTGCAAACTTTCGATACGCTCAACTCTTTTGTTCAAAGAGGTATTGCGCCGCCTCGTATGGAGCTTTGTTATGATACGTTGATGGTGGGCTCGCCTGATGAACCGGACTCGCTTTATTGCGCCTTGGCCTCATCTGTTGAGATTTCCAGCGATCGAAACAGTTACCGTTTTGAAATAAGACCCGAAGCGCGGTTTCATGATGGTAGCAAGGTCACGGCAGAAGATGTTAGCTTCAGCTATATGATCCTCAAGCAAGACGGTCATGCCTCGCTTGTGCAAACGTTGAGAGATTTAGATGAGGCTGTCGCAATCTCCGACGCAGTTGTAGAATTGCGCTTTAACGGCAAGCAGTCTGACCGTGCAATTTTGTCTTCTGTTGGTGTGCCAATTCTGTCAAAAGCCTATCACGAGAATAATCCGATTGATGCTTCGACGTTTGAAGTTCCCTTATCATCAGGTGGATGGCGCGTTTCAAGATTGGATGGCGGGAAATTTATCGAGTATCAACGGGTAAAGGATTATTGGGCCAAGGACATGCCATTTGCCATTGGATTTGGTCATTTTGATACGCTTCGAATTGATTTTTTCCGCGACAGAATTGCGCCGTTTGAAGCTTTCAAAAAGGGCGAGATCAACTGGCGTGAAGAATTTACGTCTAAGGTTTGGGCGACCGAATATAATTTTCCCGCGGTCAAAGAGGGCAAGGTCAAGCAGGCCGAGTTTCCATCAGAATTGAGACCTTCAATGCAGGGCTGGGCATTAAACTCCCGCAAAGCCAAATTCAAGGACAACCGCACACGCGAAGCGATAGGGTTGTGCTTTGATTTTGAGTGGGCAAACAAGAACCTATTTTACGGTGCTTACCAAAGATCATCCTCGATTTTTGAAAAGTCAGAATTCAAAGCCTTGGGCAAACCCTCGCCTGAAGAAATGAAGCTGTTTGAACCTTTTAAGGATGAACTCCCTGAAGCGGTATTTGGCGAAGCTTTGGAGCCCAATAGAACCAATGGTTCCGGCAATGATCGAAAAGCTTTACGCAAGGCGCTTTCTCTGCTCAAGGATGCGGGATGGAAGCGTGAAAATGATGGTTTGGTCAATGGTGATGGTGAGGCGCTCGTAGTCGAGTTTTTAATTCGCTCACCCGTCTTTGAGCGCATTCTGGGTAACTATCGTGAAAATCTTGAAAAAGTAGGCATCAAGACATCGATCCGGCTGGTTGACTCTGCTCAATATCAGTCTCGGTTGAATTCATTTGATTTTGACATCGTTGGCGTTGCCGCAGGTTTTTCTGCCAGCCCAACCGCTGAATCCTTGCGGTTCTTCTTGCATTCAGATGCAGCCAGTCAAAATGGCTCCAGAAATTATCCAGGCATTGAATCGCCTGTTATCGATGCGTTGATTGAACGTATGAACACGGTTTCATCGCGTGAGGAGCTTGCCATAATCCTGAGTTCTATAGACAGGGTCTTGCGTTCGATGCATTTATGGATTCCTAATTGGTATGCCGCGAATCACCGCGTTGCCTATTGGGATATGTTTGGGTGGAAAGATCCAAAGCCTGATTACAGTTTCGCACCTGAGGCGCTCTGGTGGTTTGATGAAGAAAAGGCAAAAGCGATCGGCAAGGCGTAAACCCTTTGTCATTTTGAAGTCTGAAGGGACACTTGAAGCACAATGGGAGCATATATCCTTCGCAGACTTTTTCTGATGATACCCACAATTTTGGGCATCATGTTTATATCATTTGTTATCATCCAATTTGCACCAGGTGGACCAATTGAGCGCATTGTGGCTGATCTTACAGGCCAAAGCAGTGGTGCAACAGAGCGTGTTTCTGGTGGCGGTGATGCCGGTCTTGATTTAAATTCAGGCGGTGACTCCAAATATCGAGGCGCGCAAGGGCTTGATCCTGAATTTATAGCCAAATTGGAAGAGCAATTTGGTTTTGACAAACCAGCGCACGAGCGGTTTTTCAAAATGATTGTCGACTATGCCCAGTTTGATTTTGGCGAGAGTTATTTCCGCAACATTGAGGTGCTTGATCTTATTTTGGAGAAAATGCCGGTCTCCGTTTCGCTCGGGCTATGGATTACGTTTTTGTCTTACGGAATTTCAATCCCACTCGGCATAAAAAAAGCGGTAAGTCATGGCAGCAAGTTTGATATCTGGACGAGCGGCATCATCATCGTAGCTTATGCGATACCGGGTTTTCTGTTTGGTATTTTTCTTATCATCGTTTTTGCTGGCGGGTCGTTCTTCGATATTTTCCCGCTTCGGGGATTAACGTCTGATAATTTTGACGAGCTTTCAACGCTTGGCAAAATTGGTGATTATTTCTGGCATTTGGCTTTGCCCTTAACCGCGATGGTTTTATCCTCTTTTGCAACGACGACGCTGCTCACCAAAAATTCGTTTTTGGATGAAATTGGCAAGCAATATGTTCAAACAGCACGCGCAAAAGGTTTGACTGAAAACAAAGTGCTTTATGGCCATGTATTCCGAAATGCAATGCTGATTATCATAGCAGGATTTCCGGCTGCCTTTATCACCTCGTTTTTCACAGGCTCACTTTTGATAGAAACGATTTTCTCGCTCGATGGTCTGGGTCTGTTAGGCTTTGAAAGCATCGTTGGGCGAGATTATCCAGTGGTCTTTGCAACGCTCTACATCTTCTCTTTGATGGGGCTTATCGTAAGTCTGATTTCAGATATTATTTACACCACGATTGACCCGCGTATTGACTTTGAAGCGAGGGATGTTTGATGAGTTCGGCTGAAGTCAAAAAGCCGTTTTTGTCGCCGCTTAATCAACGGCGCTGGCAAAACTTCAAAGCCAATCGTCGCGGATATTGGTCGCTTTGGATTTTCATGATATTGTTTATCCTGAGCCTTTTCACAGAGTTTATCGCCAACGATAAGCCGATTATAGCTTCTGTTGATGGGAAGTATGTTTTTCCGATATTCTTTCATTATTCAGAAAATGATATTGTTGAGCCTGATGATGAATTTAATTTGCCGACCGCCAATTTTCGCGATCCATTTATTACCGAATATGTAGAAGAAAATGGTTGGTTGCTCTGGCCGCCAATTCGCTATTCATACAATACACCCAATCTGGAAATTCCTGAACCTGCACCTTCAAAACCCAGTTGGCTCTACGACAAAGAAACCCGGTGCGCGCAATATGAAAATGGCGTAGCAGACGCTAGTTGTAATCTGGGCAACATGAACTGGCTTGGAACAGACAATCAGGGCAGGGATGTGCTGGCACGCATTA
>CALFBU010000005.1 GCA_937951455.1 uncultured Rhizobiaceae group bacterium | reverse complement strand
ACACCGTTGGCCTCACCGCAAAATACGGGATGGACATTAACGCAAGACTGCGCTCATTCGCAGATTTGGAAGATGCTTCAGAACTCGTAAATGGGCTGCGAGTCATCAAGTCAAAAGCTGAACTTGAATACGTTCGGAAAGCGGGTGAACTTTCTGATCTGGCACTGGATGCGGCCATCAAGAAAACAAAAGCAGGCGCAAACGAGGGCGATATCCTGGCCGCCATGCATTCTGCAATCTTTAGCGCTGGCGGCGACTATGCGGGCAATGAATTTATCATCGGCTCAGGAAAAGATGCCCTGCTTTGCCGGTACAAATCTGGTCGCAGAACACTCGATAAAAACGATCAACTGACGCTTGAATGGTCTGGCGCATGGGCACATTACCATGCAGCCATGATGCGCACTCTGATTACAGGCAAACCATCCGCACGCCACCTTGAACTCCATGAAGCCGCAAGCGCTGCGCATGTTGGTGTCCGTGAAGCCATGAAAGTTGGCAATACATTTTCCGATATGTTCGACGCCCACGCAAAAGCACTGGATGAAGCAGGTCTTTCGCGCCACAGACTAAACGCATGCGGGTATTCACTTGGCGCAGTATACACCCCATGCTGGATGGACAAGCCAATGATCTTTTCTGGCAATGAAACGGTGATAGAGGAAGGTATGGTTATCTTCACCCATATGATCATTGCCGACAGCGAAAGCGAAACGGCCATGACAATAGGCCAAAGTTATATAACGGGCAAAAAAGGCCCTGAAGATTTGTCACGACACGATATAGACCTTATTGTACGTTAAGTGGAGGACTCAATAGTTGGGCAACGGACGACGAAACATGACAGTAAATTTTAAATCCATCAAAGCACTGCCTGGCGTTTTTATGCTGTGTGTTATGACCGCCTGCACAAGCGCAAACATTGAACAAGATATCGCGCCGCAACCCATTGTAAGTCAAACGCAACCTGCAACGACGCCCTCGGCTGGAGCAGACCCAACCGCACTTGCGGCGCAATCCACGCCCACACCAAGCCAAAATGTAACGCAGTCACAACTTCAACAACAGGCAAACAGTCAAGCGCCAACAACCACTCTGACGAACACAAACGTGCAAACATCTGCAGCGACACAACAGGTTGCAAGCCTGGACACGAGCAAGGCAATGACTTTTTTGCCCTTTGAAGGAGCTCCACAAAGCAAGGCAAGCAGCCTGACCCGCCTATTAAACAGTTCCGCGCAAGCCGATGGTCTTGCCATTTTACCTGCCACAAGAGCGGGCGCCCAATATCGCGTCAAAGGATATTTCTCCGCACTCAACGATGGTAACGGCACATTGCTGGTATATGTTTGGGATGTTGTCGATGGTTCCGGCAAACGGCTCCACCGCATCAACGGGCGAGAACGCACTGGCACTTCCAGGACAGATCCTTGGCAGGCAATCACGGATGCAGAAATTGAGCGCGTTGCAAAAGATACCACCTCCAGATTAAAAACCTGGGTGGACAAAAGAACTTAAACCAAACCTCCAGTAGCGAAATCCCCAACTGATTGGCTTTTTTACAATCCCTACCATTGCGAGGTTTAGCGCATTGGCTTAAGACACTAATAAATATTCTTTAGCCGGGCTCATACAATGAAAATTTTTTCTGGTAACTCTAACGAAACCCTCGCAAAGCAAGTCGCAGAATACCTCGATGTACCGCTTGGGGTTGCCAACGTCCGACGATTTGCGGATCAGGAAATTTTCGTGGAAATTCTTGAAAATGTTCGCGGCGAAGATTGCTTTGTTTTGCAGTCAACATCCTTCCCGGCCAATGACAATCTTATGGAATTGCTGATCATGATTGATGCACTACGCCGTGCATCAGCCAGACGCATTACAGCCGTTATTCCTTACTTTGGATATGCAAGACAAGACCGCAAGCCCGGCCCTCGTGCGCCGATTTCTGCAAAACTTGTTGCAAACATGATTACAGAAGCAGGTGCTGACCGCGTTCTCACGCTTGATCTTCACGCTGCTCAAATCCAGGGCTTCTTTGACATTCCAACCGATAACCTTTTCGCGGTTCCGGTTTTATCACGTGACGCCAAAGAACATCTCGACATTGAAAACGTCATGGTCGTCTCACCAGACACAGGCGGTGTCGTACGCGCAAGAGCGCTTGCCAAACGTTTGGATTCACTCCTCGCAATCGTGGACAAACGCCGCGACAAGCCTGGCGAATCCGAAGTCATGAATGTTATTGGTGACGTTAAAGGCAAGGACTGTATCTTGATCGACGACATCATCGATTCCGGCGGCACGCTTTGTAATGCGGCCGAAGCACTCCTGAAAATGGGCGCGACCAGCGTCACCGCTTACATCACCCACGGGGTTTTATCAGGCGGCGCTGTTGCCCGCATCACCTCTTCGAAGTTGAAAGAACTGGTCATCACAGACTCGATTGAACCAACCTCAGCGATAAGAGCAGCAAGCAACATTCGCGTTGTTTCAATCGCTGAACTCATGGGCGAAGCGGTCAAGCGTACGGCTTTGGAAAAATCTGTTTCAAGCCTGTTTGACTAGGATAGGAATATAATAAACTCTGGAACCTTGGTTGAGCCATTGGGTTTGTAAATACTACATACAAGATAAAAGGCTTCAATCTTATGGTTCAATTGCTCAAATCCGTTCTGCTCTCTGGTTCTATACTGCTTGCATCCTCTATTCATTCCTATGCAGAAGATCGCATTGAGATTGGCGAACTTGAGTGCTTTGTCGATGAAGGGACGGGCTTCATCATCGGCTCTCAAAAAGACATTTCCTGCGTTTTCACATCCTTTGCCTCTGCAGACATTGTTGATAATTACTTCGGCGTCATCAACAAGTTTGGTCTTGATATCGGCACAACAGAAGAATCCTACATCAAATGGATCGTCATCGCCCCAACGGATAGCCAATTCACAAAAGGGTTTCTGCAAGGCGATTATATCGGCGCACAAGCTTCAGCTACCTTCGCAGTTGGTCTTGGTGCAAACGTTTTGGTAGGAGGTTCAAGCCAAACCTTCGCTCTACAACCGGTAAGCCTGCAAACCCAAACCGGCTTGAATATTGCAGCGGGCGTGGCAGAAATCGAACTTCGCAGCATCGTGGATTAAACAACAAGAAGGGGCCATTAAGAATGTTTATTGCACAATTTATTTTTGAAACTTCAAACGTAACAGAAGAGTTTCTTGCATTAGATAACTTAATTGCAGAAGCAGCTGAAGACAATAAGGGTTTTATTGGCAAAGACAGCTGGATTACAGAAGATGGTAAACGTAGAAACTCCATATACTACTGGGAAAATCAAGCTTCCTTAAGAGAGTTTTCAATTCACCCAAAACATTTGGAAGCAAAGAAAAGATACCAAGAATGGTACTCTGGATTTCATGTGGTAATTTCAGAAGTGACAAAGTCATATGGTGATAATGCCTTCACACATATAACACCTAATTCCCGCAACAAGTAGGCTTGCATTCGCCCCTTTTCTCCCCTATAACCCAGCCACCCGCACAGACACCCTTGGAGGCACTGCGGGTTTGTTGTTTTTTGACATAGAAAAACTACAATTTTCGGAGTTCAGAAATGTTCGGCCGAAATGCCAAAAACACATGCAATTCCAGATGAATTGTTTAGCGACTTGAAAGGCTAAAATTATGAGCGATACTTACGTTCTTGAGGGCCAGTTGCGCGAACGGGTTGGCAAGGGGGCCGCCCGCGAACTTCGCCGCAATAAAATGGTACCTGCCGTCATCTATGGCGACAAAAAAGACCCTGTTTCCGTGGCACTTCCATATAAGGAATTGTCCATGCAACTTCACGCCGGTGGTTTTATGACCACAGTAGGAACCATCAAAGTTGATGGCGTAGAGCATAAAGTTCTCGCAAAAGATTACCAGCTGGAGCCAGTGCGTGATTTCATCGACCACGTGGACTTCTTGCGCATCTCCAAGAACACAGTTGTTACCGTTGAAATTCCTGTTCACTTCTTGAATGAAGAAGATTGCCCAGGTCTTAAACAAGGCGGTACGCTTAACGTCGTACGTCACACTGTTGAAGTTAACTGTCCGGCTGACAGCATTCCGGACGGATTTGAGATTGACCTGCTTCCATTTGGAATGGGTGATTCAATCAACATCTCAAGCGTTACTTTGCCGGAAGGTGTTGAGCCTACCATTACAGACCGTGACTTCACAGTGGCAACAATTGCTGCACCAGGCGGTTCACAAGAAGAAGAAACTGATGAAGAAGGCGCGCCAGAAGCACCTGAAACTGAAGTGATCAACGAGAAAAGTGAAGAAGGCGAAGGTTAAGCCCTTACCTCTTATGTAGCGAAGGAGAACTAACGTCATGCTGATCATTGCAGGACTAGGTAATCCCGGCAACAAATATGCTGCCAATCGCCACAACATCGGATTTATGGCGGCGGACGAAATCGTTCGCCGCCATTCGTTTGGCCCCTGGAAAAACAAGTTCAACGCAGAAATTTCCGACGGCAAATTGAACGGCGAAAAGGTTCTCGTCGTAAAACCCCAAACCTACATGAATGAGTCAGGCCAGGCCATGGGAGAAATCCTGCGCTTCTACAAGGAAGACTTGTCCAACCTCATCGTCATCTATGACGAGCTGGACCTCCCCCCTGCCAAACTGCGCATCAAAACCGGTGGTGGTCACGGCGGACACAACGGCATTAAATCCATCGACGCCCATTGCGGAAAAGAATATCGCCGAATGCGTCTTGGCATTGGCCATCCTGGCATTCGGGAAAAAGTAACTGGGCATGTGCTTGGTGACTTTGCGAAAGCCGACAAAGAGTGGCTTGATAAATTGCT
>CALFBU010000004.1 GCA_937951455.1 uncultured Rhizobiaceae group bacterium | reverse complement strand
GTCATTACCAAAGGCTTGTTTGATATCAATTCACGCTGGCAGGTAGGCTGGGACGCCCTCTTCCAGACAGACGCAAATTTCGCACGCACGTATGATCTTGAAAACAAGGACGATAACGACATCACCAACGAGATTTTCCTCATTGGCATTGGCGAGAAAAACTATTTCGACCTAAGAGCGCAGGACTTTCTGGTACAATCCAGAAGGTTGGATGAGTTGAGTCCTGAAGGAGGAACAGATTTTTTTCCTGGCAACCAATCCGCAACAGACCAACAGGCAACAGTGCTTCCATTGCTGGATTACAATGCTGTATCTGGTGAAGAGTTTGCACATGGACAGGTATCATTCGACTTAAATGTTGCAAGTGTATCTAGGGACGCATTTCAAATATCAAATCCTGATACAGCTAATGCTGCTCCTGCAGACAATGAACGTTTTACAGGTATTGATGGGAATACTACTCGAGCAAGTGCAGAATTAGAATGGAAAGCTACCAGTATTTCGTCTGGAGGATTAGTTACTACAACCTCTTTGAGCGTTCGTGGTGATGCTATTTATCAAGATATAAACAACGTCGATGGCGAGGGAAATCCAGTCATATTTGATCCGACTGGGACAACTGCCCTCCTTACCAACGACAGCATTTACCGCGTCATGCCAGCGGGTGCGTTTGAAATTCGCTATCCAATGATTGCCCAGACGGAAGCGGCCAGCCATATCTTTGAGCCGATTGCCCAGATCATTGCCCGCCCAAGCGAACGTAACATTGGTGAATTTGCAAACGAGGACGCACAAAGCCTGGTGTTTGATACATCGAACCTGTTTGAGCGTGACAAATTCTCAGGCTATGACCGTGTCGAAGGCGGCACACGCGCCAACATCGGCTTCCGCTATTCAGCAAGCTTTATTGAAGGCGGCAGCCTGGACATCGTCGCAGGCCAGTCCTTCCACCTTGGCGGTGACAATTCTTTTGCAGCCACCAACGACCTTACAAATGTTGGACAAGAATCAGGACTTGAAACAGATCGCTCTGATATCGTTGCATCTCTAAGAGTGAGCGATGGTGCAGGCGTTTCCGCAGGCGTCGCAATTCGCCTTGATGAACAAGATCTGGATCTCAACCGCAGTGAAGTTGATGTAACCGTATCTCAGCCTGATTACTCGTTTAGAGCATCTTATACATTCACAGAAGCGCAACCAAACTATCGCTTTGATCAAGATCGCCACGAGGTTACTGGTACGGGTAGCCTTCGACTGGACGAAAACTGGCGTGTCTTTGGCTCCGCATCATACGACATCGAAAGTTCCGAACTGTATAAACACAGTATTGGCGTTGGTTACGACAATGACTGTTTCTCATTCTCGCTGAGCTATAGCGATAATGATAATCGTACAACAGGGGAAAATACAGGAAGCACAATTGGCGTGTCACTTGGACTTCGCACAATCGGTGGGTTTGAGCGCGATTTTGATTTCAATGACAATTAGGTTGTTTCAAAAACCATAAAAATACCTGATTTGACGTGTTTTAAGTTACAAACAGGGCAGATTAGATCTCGGGGACTTAAAAATGAAACTTGCAACACTAGGCCTTAATTGTCTGTTTAGCGGAGCCTTGCTTGGGCTTGTGGCCTGTAATTCTTCAAGTTCGGCCATTAAGGAAAGCGCAGAGACCGGCGAAACAACACAATTGGCTACTGAAGCAACGCAAGAAACAACCGAAGCTGCAAAAGAAGAAACCAAAGAGCTTGCAAAAGTTATTCAGAAAAAAGGTGGCGTTCAAAACCGAGGAGCGTACATCAAAATTTTGGTGAACAAAAATGCAATCACAAACCTTGATATCAAGCATAGAACTCAGTTTCTAAAACTGCGCAGAACGCCGGGCAATCTTGCGAAGGCTGCTGAAAATGAGATGATTGAACAAGTTTTAAAACTTGAAGAAGCAACAAGAAGAAGAACACTCGCAACAGACGAACAAGTTGAAACGGCTTTTGGCAATTTTGCAAAACAAAACCGTGCAACAAAGGCTGCGCTCTCGAAAGAATTAAACAGACGTGGTGTGAGTACAAGACATTTCAAGTCATTTATTAGAACTCAAATAAGCTGGCAAAGAACAGTTCAAGGTAAGTTCCAGGCAGAAACCAGCCGAATTTCAGAACAAAACGCCCTTAAAGAGCTGCGTGACAATGGCAACCAAAAGCCGAAAGTAAACGAATACAGCTTTAAACAGGTCGTCTTTGTTGTACCCAAGAACAAAAGGTCAGCGGCCAAGATTGCAGAGCGTAAAAGAGAAGCAAATGCATTTCGCCAAACTGTGAATGGATGCGATAATCTATTGCAATCAATCAAGGGTCTGAAAGATGTAAGCATGCTAGACCGCAGACACATAATGGAACCTGAGTTGCCAGAACGTTGGAAAGATCAAATCGCTTCAGCGGGTGTAGGTGGAACAACCAGCGCACAGGAAACTGAAAAGGGTGTGGAGTTTATGACGATTTGTAGTAGTCGCACCGTCGATGATGACCGCGCTGCTCAGGTTACAAGACAGTCTACGGACTTTAGCCAGTTCAGTGAAAAAAGCTCTGAGTTCTCCAAGAAATACCTGGAAGAGCTACGCGAAAACGCAACCATTGTTTATCAATAAACATTATGAGCAAGCCTGAACTTCCGCTTGCTGTCTCTCTGGGCGATCCATCAGGAATTGGCCCTGACGTGCTTTTGGATGCCTGGTTCAATAGAAAGGAGTATGACCTGCCAAAATTTTTTGTTGCAGGCGATGTTGGCTTTCTTGAAAGACGAGCAAAACTTTTAAAACTTGATATCATATTCCATGACTATGCAAAGCTTGGCATTTGCGATGAAAGTCTTGCGGTTTTGGATTTGGGTTACCCCCTTATTGGTAAAGCTGGCGCGCCCGAAATAAAAGATGCGAACGGTACGATCAAATCAATCGATACCTGCGTTGAACTGACCCTATCGGGGAAGGCTTCTGGCGTAGTCACCTGCCCGATAAACAAACATGTTTTATATGAAGCCGGTTTTAAGCAGCCAGGTCATACGGAGTATCTGGCAGAACTTGGCGCCAAACATACGGGCAAGGCAATCAGACCTGTCATGATGCTGGCAGGGCCAGATCTGCGAACTGTACCTGTGACCATTCATATCGCCTTGCATGAAGTATCACAGCAGTTAAGCGAAGCGCTGATTATAGAAACGGCGACCATTACAGCACAAGATCTAAAATCGAAATTCGGTATTAAAAACCCACGCCTTGCCATATCTGGCCTTAACCCTCACGCAGGTGAAAACGGCAGCATGGGCCATGAAGACGCTCAAATTATTGAACCCGCAATTGCACACTTAAAATCAAAAGGCATTGATGCATGGGGGCCGCTTCCTGCTGATACGATGTTTCATAAACGCGCACGCGAAACCTATGACGTTGCAATCTGTATGTATCACGATCAGGCACTCATCCCCGCCAAGACCCTTGGCTTTGATGACGCCGTCAACGTCACTCTTGGACTTCCCTTTATCAGAACGTCACCTGATCACGGCACAGCCTATGATATCGCAGGCACTGGCAAGGCTAATCCCTCCAGCTTTATTGCAGCGATGAAAATGGCACATGAAATGAGGTTGCATTCGTGAGTGCGATTGACGACCTTCCCCCATTGCGTGAAGTGATTGAAAAACATGGCTTGGCTGCCAAAAAATCACTGGGGCAAAACTTCCTGCTAGATTTAAACCTGACTTCCAGAATTGCCAGAACTGCAGGCTCTTTCGAAGGTTATGACATCATAGAAGTCGGCCCCGGTCCCGGTGGCCTGACACGCGCTTTGCTAGCCAATGGCGCAGAACGTGTCATCGCCGTCGAGCGTGATCCAAGATGCCTTGATGCGCTTGCAGAAATTAGTGACTACCATAATGGCAGGTTGGAAGTCATCGAGGGTGACGCGCTTGAAATCGACTGGGAAAAACACCTCAACCGCAAAGCCAAAATCGTCGCCAATCTGCCGTATAATGTTGCCACACCGCTTTTAACTGGCTGGCTCGGTGGCGAACAATGGCCACCGTTTTTTGATAGCTTGACTCTGATGTTCCAAAAGGAAGTGGCAGAGCGCATTTGCGCTACGCCAGCCGATAAGCACTACGGCAGGCTTGGCGTATTATGCGGCTGGCGCACACATGCGACCAAAGCATTTGATGTATCCCGTGAAGCCTTTTCACCACCGCCAAAAGTGACCTCTTCCATCGTTCATCTTGAGCCAAGGTCTGAGCCACTGCCCTGCTCACTCAAGTCTCTTGAGACAATCACAAGAGCAGCCTTCGGACAACGTAGAAAAATGCTACGCGCCAGCTTGAAGTCACTAGGTGGAGAAGCACTATTGGAACGTGCTGAAATCACTCCAACTAAACGCGCGGAAGAAATTGATGTGGCTGGTTTCGTGCGATTGGCAAACGCGCTTTAAAGTGTGATTTTCATGTCTTGATGCAAAATACCCGCATCCAGATATTCATCACCAAAAGCTGAAAACCCCAGTTTTTCATAAAACGCCAAAGCGTGTGTTTGTGAACCAAGCACGGCGGTTTCGACTTTGCCTTCAGCCTTGATGGTCTCAAGAATGCCGCGCATCAACTGAGCCCCCAAGCCCGTACCACGTGCTTCTTTCAGAACGCAGACGCGCTGTATCTTGGCCTTGCCATTAATATATTGAAATCTCGCCGCGCCCATAGCCTCGCCATCCACATGCGCCAATATATGCGTACAATGGTCGTCATCGCCATCGACTTCTTCATCTTCAGGCACTTGCTGTTCTTCGATAAAAACAAGTCGGCGAAGACGAAGACATTCAGCGATGTCTTCTTTCGAGGAAACGACTCTAATATCAACCATTTACCAGATTATCTTCAAATTCAAAAAGACCGGGCCTGCGGTCACGGCGCAAACGTTCTGCCGTTAGAATCGATTGCACCTGATGAAACGCTTTATCAAGATCTTCATTCACAACAACATAATCATACTCTCTCCAGTGCGAGATTTCTTCAATCGCATTGGCCAGACGCTTGGCAATCACATCTTCCGCATCTTCTGCACGGCGAATGAGCCGTGATTTAAGTTCGGTCATGGAAGGCGGTAAAATGAAAATCGAAACCACGTCCGCACGGGCTGTTTCCATCAATTGTTGTCCGCCCTGATAATCGATATCAAAGAGCATGTCGCGCCCCTCACCCATGGCCTTGTCAACGGCATCGCGTGGCGTGCCATAATAGTTGCCATGCACAGGTGCCCACTCAAGAAGCGCATCGCTGTCGCGTTTGCGCTCAAACTC
>CALFBU010000003.1 GCA_937951455.1 uncultured Rhizobiaceae group bacterium | reverse complement strand
ATGGTCAGTGTAGAAATATTCACATCTATGTTTGGTTCTGTGCCTGGCACTCGGTAAAGGCAGCGACGCTTGTTGCAATTTGGATGGGCTGAGAACTGCCACAGTGTATATGTGTCCCAATTACCCATCGGGAACGCGCCTCGGATATCGCCCTTAAAGCGCGCGTACCAAAGCTGCAGGCGTGACAAAAGTGGAAATTCGTCGCGACGCGCCGCGATGCGTTGAGCCGTATTATGATTTGTATACAGCACAGGGTATCGACCGATACGCTTATAAATCTGACGTGCGAAAATCTCGGCGTCTTTAAAGGATATCCACTTTTTCGGATCATCATGCTCGATATCGAGCGCAATCAATTCGTCTTTTTCAGGTTTGGCGAATTGCAAAAAATGATTTGCCTGCGCAATAGGGTTTCCAGGGCGCCCAAGGTGATAAGCACCCCATTTCAAGCCCAAGGCCTTCGCAAGCGTTTTACGTGTGTGATAAAGCTGTTGCTTCATGAAATAGTTTTGAAATGATTTCTTGCAGATTTTTTGCTGAGTGGCATTACCAGAGCATGACCATGGAGATTGCAATCCATCACTTGATTTACCGATGAACGCGCGTATGCGCTTGTCGGTCACCATCTTCTGCCAATCTATCGGATTTTTTTCATAAGCATCAATCACGATCGCTTTTTGCTTGTCGCGCCAGGCATAATTAAAATCAGAGGCAATTGCCGTCGTCAAACTAGCAATAAAAACGAGACAAGCGATAGCAGACTTCTGGAAAAGCATCGTGAAAAACTCAAGGATTTTGCTACTCTTGACCAAATGCATTTTGTTGCTTGCCTCCCGGCGATACGCGCAACCCTACTCAATAGGGCTTAGTGATTTGTATAAATTCTAAGCACTTATGGTTAACGAAAGGTAACAAGTTTACCAAACGTAACACTTAATTAATACTAATCTTTGAGACCATAATCAATCAATTATGATTGAATTATGTCATTGTGAAGCCAAAACAAGTAGTAACTACTTAGGCAAATTCGATTGAATTTTAGCAATTTGCTTTAAAATTTTACTCCAAGACCCAAATTGAGCGAATCTTCCTTAAATTCAATCTCATTGGGTGTAGTACCACCCGGCGCAAAGGTCTCTGATCCATAATTGGCAAAACCATACTCAACCCTTGCTGTGATACCGTCTACAATCTCGTGTTCTAGACCTGCACCAAGGTTAAACCCAGTCAAGGTTTGCTGATCACTGCCTGCAATTGAGCGCGCTTCAACGCCCGTAAGGGCTACGCCAGCAAAACTGTAAAGAAACGATTTTTCAAATGCATAGCCAAGTCTTGCACGTAAGGAAGCATCCCAATCTTGCTCTACTGTGGTGCCTGCAATGCTTGTTTGCGCATTGGCAAAACCGCCGTTTAATTCAACGCCCGTGACAACTTTGTTGTCGAACTCGAAGTTATACCCTGTGTATCCACCAAACTTTGTGGCTTCATCATCCGCCTCTCCCAATGCGCCTGCATTGGCGTCGAACCAACTATAGCCACCATATAAACCTGCATAAAATCCACCCCATTGACTGGTATCAATAATTGGGTCTGGAGCAATTGGTACTTGTGGCTCTTGCAAGACTGCGTCCGCTGCAAATGCTGGAAAGGCGATTGAAAATGCAATTACGCCTACACCAAGGATGTTGAGAGCTTTGCTTTTAGTCATAACTTTCTCCAAAATTTATTTGTGAAGATAAGCATTGACTTCAAATGCGGCGGGTTATGACTCGCAACGTGGTATTTTCGTGACTCTTTAATGGCAGATTTTACAGTTCACCCCTTATAATTGCTTTGCTGCGTTCCTATATATCGTCAAATCTTTACGTTCTGTCGCATTTCTCTAGCCAAAATTATTCATTATGCTTGCTTATTTCCTTTTAGTTGTCGGCCTTGTTATTCTTGTTATCGGCGGCGACATTCTTGTCCGTGGTGCAGTTTCTATTGCAGAACGATTTAACATTTCACCCCTCATCATTGGCTTGACGATTGTCTCCCTTGGTACATCAGCACCAGAACTTTTTATCTCGGTGCAAGCCGCGCTCGCAGGCTCAGGCGGATTGGCTATCGGTAATGTAGTTGGTTCCAATATTGCAAATGTATTACTCGTACTTGGCCTACCTGCTCTCATTGCAGCCCAATGGGTAAAGGAAGACGGTATCATCCGAAACATACTGGTTATGCTTGGCATTACCATTGTCTTTATGGGGATGCTTTCATCTGGCAACATGGGATTCTTATACGGTCTTATCCTGCTTGTGCTTTTGACTTTGTTCTTATGGGATCAATATCAAAGTGCCATCAAATCCAAGGAAATTCCTGATTACCATGATGATGTTGGTGCAGGCCCCTCTTCACCGGGCCTCGCTGCACTTTTTTTGCTGATTGGCATTATTCTTTTGCCACTTGGCGCACAATTGACCGTAGATAATGCACATACGATTGCGCTTAATTGGGGGTTGTCTGATGAAATTATCGGCTTGACCGTCGTGGCGATTGGCACATCATTGCCAGAGCTTGCAGCCTCCATGATGGCGGTAATCAGAGGCAACTCCAACCTGGCTATCGGTAATGTAGTGGGCTCCAATATTTTCAACATTGCGGCCATCATGGGCATTACCCTTATCATTACGCCGGTTCCTGTCGGCGAGCACATTATCAATCTCGATATGTGGGTTATGCTGGCTGTCTCTTTACTGCTTGGCGCAATTGCTTATTTCATGAATGCGATTACCCGCTGGATGGGGCTTGTCATGATTGCTTTATACACCAGTTATATAGCCATAGCATTTGTGAGCTAGAGGCATTTTGCCTTTTAGCCAAAAGGTAAGAACAGTATGAAAACTGCATTGGTTACAGGGGGCGCAAAACGTATTGGTGCTGCCATCGTTAAAGACCTCGCGGCAAACGGATACAACGTCGCAGTACATTCGATGTCTTCAACTGATTCAGCGAAAAGCCTAGAAGAGTTGGCGCTTAATCAAGGCGTCAAAGCTTGTGCCATCTCCGGCGATCTGACAGATGCAAAGTCAACAAGAGCTGTTTTTAGCAATGCAATAAAAGCACTTGGCCCGATTGATTTGTTAATCAACAATGCTTCCATCTTTCTCGATGATAGTGCGGAACAATTTGATGGCCAAACATGGGATAATCATTTCGCCATTCACCTTAAAGCGCCTGCTATTCTCGCAGCCGAAATGATGAAACAAAAACTTAGCAAAGGCTTGATCGTCAACATTATAGACCAACGAGTCAAACGCCTTAATCCGAATTTCTTTTCTTATACTTTATCGAAATCTGCCCTGTGGACGGCTA
>CALFBU010000002.1 GCA_937951455.1 uncultured Rhizobiaceae group bacterium | reverse complement strand
TCGCATACCGATTCCAAGTGCTCCCAAATTTGGAATTACAGCCATGCGACAAAGAGAAATGATACGCTAGATGCCTGCAAGAAAAGATATAAAATCCATCCTCATCATTGGGGCTGGACCGATTGTTATCGGCCAAGCCTGTGAATTTGATTATTCAGGCACACAAGCCTGCAAGGCGCTGAAGGCGGAGGGTTACAGAATTATTCTTGTAAACTCCAACCCGGCCACCATCATGACGGACCCGGAGCTTGCAGACGCAACCTATATCGAACCCATTACGCCAGAGATCGTTGCCAAGATCATCGAAAAAGAACGCACAGAGCGTCCGAATGACAAACTGGTCGTCCTGCCAACCATGGGTGGTCAAACTGCACTAAACACAGCTCTATCACTGCGCAAAATGGGTGTGCTGGATAAATGGGATGTCGAAATGATTGGCGCGGACGCGCATGCAATCGACAAGGCCGAAGACAGAGACCTGTTCCGCGAAGCCATGCGTAAAATAGGCTTGGCAACACCGCGTTCAGCATTTGTGAATACGACGGAACTCAAGAGCGAGTTTAAAGCCGACTACGAAAAAGGCTTGAAAGCTGCAAAAGACAAGGAAGCCTTTGAGGTAGAATGGCGTGAAGGCGAAACCATGCGCCTTGAAGAACATCGCCTTGTGGCACAAATGCAAGCCCTGCAAGCCACCAAGACCACAGGCCTGCCAGCCATCGTGCGGCCCTCATTCACCATGGGCGGTCAAGGCGGCGGCATCGCTTACACATTGGAAGAACTTTACAAACTTGTAATTGGTGGCGTTGATGCATCACCTACCAATGAAGTGCTCGTCGAAGAATCCATTTTGGGCTGGAAAGAATATGAGATGGAAGTTGTTCGCGACAAAGCTGACAATTGTATCATCATCTGCTCTATCGAAAACGTCGACCCAATGGGCGTTCACACAGGTGACTCCATCACTGTTGCCCCTGCCCTTACATTGACCGACAAAGAATATCAGGTCATGCGAAATGCCTCGATTGCAGTGCTGCGTGAAATCGGTGTTGAAACAGGCGGCTCCAACGTACAGTTTGCGGTTGATCCAAAAGACGGTCGTTTGGTGGTCATTGAAATGAACCCGCGTGTATCACGCTCATCTGCGCTTGCATCAAAAGCCACGGGCTTCCCGATTGCAAAAGTGGCAGCACGTCTTGCCGTTGGTTATACGCTGGATGAATTGGATAACGATATTACAGGTGGCGCAACACCTGCTTCTTTTGAACCATCAATTGACTATGTTGTTACAAAAATTCCGCGCTTCGCATTTGAAAAATTCCCGGGCAGCCCGCCACATTTGTCTACAGCCATGAAGTCTGTGGGTGAGGTCATGGCGATTGGCAGAACGTTTGCTGAATCTATGCAGAAAGCCCTGCGCGGCTTGGAAACTGATCTATCCGGTCTTGATGAGATTGAAATCCCGGGTCTTGGCGAAGGCGATGACAAAAATGCCATACGTGCAGCACTTGTAACCGCAACGCCTGACCGTCTTCGCATGGTTTCCCAATCGTTGCGTGAGGGCGCAACACCTGAAGACGTTCATCAATATTCCAAATTTGATCCCTGGTATATTGAGCAATTCCAAAACATCATCGCGAGCGAAAACCGCATCCGTGAGCACGGCCTACCCAAGGACGCTGAAAATCTGCGCATGCTGAAAGCACAAGGGTTTGCAGACAAAAGACTGGCGGAACTTGCAGGCATTACAGAAAAAGAAGTGACAGCCTTACGCGCTGAACTGAAGGTGCATCCGGTTTATAAACGCATCGACACTTCAGCTGCCGAATTTGCTTCGCCAACCGCCTATATGTATTCAACGTATGAAGTTCCTTTTGCGGGCAGTGTAGAAAGCGAAGCGCAACCATCAGACCGTGAAAAAGTCATGATCCTTGGTGGCGGACCAAACCGCATCGGACAAGGCATAGAGTTTGACTATTGCTGTTGCCACGCAGCCTTCGCGCTGGAAGACGCTGGCTACGAGACCATCATGGTCAACTGTAATCCTGAGACGGTCTCAACGGACTATGACACCTCGGACCGTCTGTACTTTGAGCCGCTTACAGCAGAAGACGTCATGGAAATTGTCCGCATTGAACAATCCAACGGCACTTTGAAAGGCATCATCGTTCAGTTCGGCGGACAAACACCACTGAAACTGGCGCAATTTCTTACCGAAAACAAAGTACCAATTCTGGGCACATCACCAGACAAAATTGACCTGGCTGAAGACCGTGACCGTTTCCAGAAGTTGTTGCAGGATCTTGATATGCTCCAGCCTCGCAATGGCATTGCGCGTTCTGCAGATGAAGCACGCACAATCGTCAAGGAGATCGGATACCCAGTTGTTATCCGACCATCCTATGTTTTGGGTGGTCGTGCGATGGAAATCGTGCGCACAGATGCTGGCTTTGAACGCTACATCAATGAAGCCGTTGTTGTTTCGGGCGACACACCCGTTTTGATCGACAGTTATCTATCCGGCGCGATCGAGGTGGATGTCGATTGTCTTTGCGATGGCGAAAGCGTCAAAGTCTGTGGCATCATGGAACACATCGAGGAAGCATGCATTCACTCAGGGGATTCGGCCTGTTCACTACCAACCCACTCCTTGCCACAAAACATCATCGATGAACTGATTGTTCAATCCAAAAAAATGGCATTGGCGCTGGAAGTCTCCGGCCTGATGAACATGCAATATGCTATCAAGGATGGTGAAATTTTCGTCCTTGAAGTAAACCCGCGTGCATCACGTACCGTGCCATTTGTTGCCAAGACCATTGGCTGTCCGGTTGCCAAAATTGCAAGCCGTATTATGGCAGGCGAAAAACTGGATAGTGCAATCGCCAAATATGGCGAATGGCGCGAGGCACAAAACCTCAAGCACATGGCTGTCAAAGAAGCGGTCTTTCCGTTTGCAAGATTTCCGGGTGTGGACATTCTACTTGGGCCTGAAATGCGCTCAACAGGCGAAGTCATGGGGCTGGATGCAGATTATCCGATGGCTTATGCCAAGGCAATTTTGGGCGCAGGAACCGTACTGCCAACCCAAGGTAATATATTCATTTCTGTCAAGGATTCTGACAAGGAAGGCATTTTGCCTGCTGCAAAAACCTTCGTCGAATTGGGTTTTAACTTGATGGCTACAGGCGGTACTCAACGTTTCTTCGAAGAAAACGGCCTTACCTGCACACGCATCAATAAAGTGCTCGAAGGTCGTCCACACATCGAGGATGCCATTCACAATGGGCAAGTCCAAATGGTGGTCAACACGACAGAAGGCGCAAAAGCCATGTCTGACTCACGCTCACTACGCCAGGCAGCCCTTAAAACCCGCACCGCGCATACAACAACGCTAACAGCTGCCATTGCCATGTCAGAAGCCATGGAAGCCTTGAGCAAACGTGACATGGGTGTGAAGCCTTTGCAGGAATATCTTGCTTAAAGGCCAAAGTTGAACAAAAATGCCGCGAACTAATCGCGGCATTTCTAAAACTTTTGATATAGTTTAATTTGTTGCTTCAGTTTCTGGCATAAATGGCAGAGATGAA
>CALFBU010000001.1 GCA_937951455.1 uncultured Rhizobiaceae group bacterium | reverse complement strand
TCGAAGAAAACATCATCAACCTGCGTGAAAAAGTTTCTGAAAAGAAAACCGAGTTGAAACTAAGTGCGCAATCGATTGCTTACTTGGCACAGCTTAAAAGCCAATTAACAACCGACAAAGAAAAAATTGGCTTGTATGGCGGTAAAGCAGAGTTTGTACCGATCGCCAATCAGGTTATCGAAGTTCAGCAAACTCGCGCGGCAGGCAAAGCTGATATTGAAGAATTTGAAGTGACCAAGAAAACACTCGAAAATTCATTGAGCGTTCTTGAAAACTCCATCACGGAACTAGAAAAAACACCAATGATCAGAGCTCTTAAAGAGCCAGTCAACGTCCTTTTCGTTCCTTATGACAATCTTGACGCCTACGAAAAAGGTGAGCGTCTTTATACCTGTGCCATCGCAATTATTTGGTGCAGCGAAGTGGGAACTGCAGGGAACCCAATAGGCGGTGAAATCGTCACCACACATCCATTCTTTGGCAAACCAATCCGTGGCCAGTTTGTAGAAGCAAACCTGACTGAAAAATCAGCAGCACAGAAAGAGATTATCCATGTCGGACGTCCTCCATTATTCTTCTAGAAAAGTGAAATCAATCGCACTTGCAATAACAGCAACGCTTGTATTGAGCGGCTGCTCCAGTACGATTGATACTAATCCTTTTGCGGGAACAAAAACGGGATTCAGCGGCTCTGATACGACTACTATTGAAGGTATAATATCTGAAAGCGAGCGAACAAAAATTGTGAAGTCAAAAGACGAAACAAAAGTAGGAGTGCGTGCAAGCAAAGAAGTTTCCGACAGCCTTCAAAGCTTGGGCATTAACGCAAACGAATTGTCACGCGCTGATCTTTCTGGTGAAGGCAATAGCGCATGGTGTCGTTACCTGAAAAACACTGCAGAAACAGAAGCAACTATCGTTGGCTCACCTTCCCTATCAGCCTCATCTGATGATGAGGGTTCAGGCTCTGTAACCATCGGTATGAACTTGTTGGATTTCAAGAAAGCAGAACTTCTGCGTCAATCAAGTGATGCGCAGTGTCGTGCGCATACCGCATCGAAGAAAATTGAAGGAACACTAGGCCTCGCTGCAGAAGCCACGAGCTTTGCGGCAAACTGGGCAAAGCAGGATTACCTTCGTAAAAATCTGGGCTCACTAAACCAAATACATGCACAGGCAAACACTTATGTTTCCAATGGTAGCATTACGGTTCAAGATAAAAACCTAATTGCGGCAAACATTTCTAAGTTAAAAGCCGAAATGAACAAGGCCCGTTCTGAAGCCGATAAGCGTAAGAACCTTCCAAGCTTAAGCGTTGATCAGATTAAAAATCGCCATGGCGCTTTAGTTGAAGCAACGAACGACTTGCAAAATATTGACCGTGAGATTCGCACCACAGATGCTTTGGATCTAAGCGTGCAAACAGGCTATCGATACAATGGTCAATTCAACGATCAGCTACAGCGCAATGATAGCGATGGATATTTCGCAAGTGTAAAAGTAGGCGTGAAATTAGGAGCCCTTTCACAACGCAGAAGAGAATTTGAAGACAAGGCAGCCAGTGCAAGACTGGATTCACTTTTTGAAGAAAATACAGGCACCGTATGGAAGAGTGGCTTTGCAGAAAAGTCTATTGCAGAATCACTTGTGCCACTTCGCAAGTCTGAACGCTCACTCGCCGATGCATTGTCGCAGACCAATAACACGATCTCTCAATTGGCTAATGCTGACAGAGCAGAAGTTATCCGTACAAGATTAATCGCAAAAATCCAGCGTGTTCAGATCTTGTCTGATCTTGCAGCAGTACGTGCTTCAATCCAGCAATTGGAGGAGAACCGTAGAAAAATCAAGGCGCTTTCAAATTAAGAAGTTATTCTGCAAATTATGCTATGATTCTCGTGAACGGGCACAATGAGGGAATAAGGCGGGGTTAAAAGGCAATGATCGGCAACTGGTACAAGTTGATGACGCAAAGCCATATCGACATCACGCTAAACACTTCGCGCGATGTAGAAACCAGATTGCTGGAACGCCCTGGTCTTTGGATGAGTGCGCAGGAATTGGACAAACTTCGCGAAGACCTAACCACGGTCGCGTCGAAAACGCTCTCAAAAGACATGCTGGATTATGGTGTCTTTTCTAAGTCCAGCGACGCTCTCAATCGCTCCATCATTACGCTTGTCTATGAAAAAGAAACCAACAAGCCGATCGCCTTTAATGCACTAGCGCTGATCGATTTTGAACTGGGTGAAAAACCGATCAATGTCCTGCACTTGGGGTTAGTGATGATTGACCCAGACGCCCGAAGCCAGGGCTTGTCATGGGTTCTATACGGGCTTACATGCGTGTTTTTATTTTTGAGAAACCAGTTGCGACCGATCTGGGTTTCAAACGTGACCCAAGTACCAGCCGTTGTCGGAATGGTTGGTGACACTTTTTCCGGGACCTACCCAAAACCGAAAAGCAACAACCGCAGAACCTTGACGCATCTTCTCATTGCCAGACAAATCATGGCGGACCACCGCCATGTATTTGGCGTCGGCGATGATGCCGAATTTGATGAAGAACGCTTCATCATCAAAAACGCTTATACGGGCGGATCAGACAACCTCAAGAAAACTTTCGAAGAAGCAACCAAACATCGCCAAGACCA